>NZ_CAXUBY010000005.1:0-47702 GCF_964249515.1 Eubacterium sp. 3_1_31 | reverse complement strand
TATTTATATTTACTGTCACTGTACCATCCTTTAAACGTATAGCCTTTTCGTGTAGGACTTTTTAAGGTAATCGTATTGCTGGTTACCGTATAAGAGGATGGATTCTTACCATTTTTCCCACCATTCAGTTGATAGCTAAGTTTATAGGTGTTTTTGCTCCATTTTGCATACAGTGTTTTATTTCCGGTACTGCCTTTCTTGATAGACGTTACTCTGTATTTATACTTACTATCACTGTACCATCCCTTAAACGTATAGCCTTTTCGTGTGGGATTTTTTAAGGTTATGGTATTGCTAGTATTATTATAAGTAGAAGGATTTCCCTGTTGTGTACCGCCATTTAGATAGTATGTGATTTTATAAGTATTGGGCTGTACGGTGATATTCACAGTAAGTTTCTTCCCATTTGGGCAAAGTGCATATACTTTTGTACTGCCTCCTTTAACACCAGTAACTACGCCATTACGGATGTTTGCAATTGAGCTATCACCACTGGACCATTGAATTACACTTTGTTCTACTTCATATCTTACTAAACTCCATCCATTGTTTTGACCGTATACACTTAAGGTAGTTGAAGCATTTGGTTTTATTGTTTTACTCGTGCTGCTGATAGAATAGTTCTGAGAATTGTATTTTGCCTGTATCTGATAAGTTTTTAAAGCGTCAGATGCGTATGTCGTTTTGTTGGTACCTTTACTTCTTGAGAAAACTTGCACCCAATAATGTACTCCATCATGATAAAAGCATCCAATACCGATGGACTGAAAACTTCCATTTATGATATTAGAATGATGCCCAAGTGAATGATTCCAATCATTCATTACACTGTTTGCATTAGATTGAGCCGCTGCTATATTTTCACCATCGATCAATGATGAAACACTATAACAGCTTAAACCGGAAGGACGCGTATGACTATAATATACGGCAAGCTCAGCTGCTCTTTGCTGGGCTGCTTCAAACAATGTTTCATCCATAATCAAATCAGCTCTGCCATTTGCCCGACGTTCCTTATTAACTAGATCAAGCACTTTTTTCGCTTCCGTGTACATGGAAGTTCCTTTAATTTTTAAATTTTCTATTTGAATATAACTACCATCGCTCATCTTAGATAAAGTAGATGGTACCACTTTCGCTAAATCCACACCGGCTGCTTCAAAGGCTCCTGCTTCAATATATTCCAATGAACTTGGGAATTTTAAAGAAGTTAATTTTTTACAACCATAGAAGGCATACACATTAATTTGTTTAAGACTATTAGGGAATACAATATTGCTTAAACTATCACAACGATAGAAAGCTCTTGCAAAAATGGTCGTTATTTTCCCATCAAACACTACACTGTTTAATTTTTTGCATTCTGAAAATGAAAGATAAGGTAAAGTATCCAAAGAAGCATGAATCGTTGCTGTAGTCAGATTTTGGCAATCTTCCGCAACACCATAACCTAACTCTTTCAAAGAGGATGGTAACGTCAAAGAAGTAATGCCTGAGCGTACAAATACCCAATCCTTCATTGTTTTAACTGATGAAGGGATGTATATAGCTTGTAATTCTTCAACATCACTAAAGGCATAAGATGCTATTGTTGTCACACTGGATGGTATCGTAAAAGAAGCTGATGTTTTATTTGCTGGATAAGCAACTAATTCTGTCTTATCTTTGTTATACAACACTCCATCTTTACTACTATACACTGGATTTCCTGCAGCTACATTAAATGTTGATACACTTCGCATAAATGCTAGTTCTTTACAGGTTTTCAATGATGCAGGCAATGTAACAGTGCTTAATGCTGTATCCTGAAAAGCGAAAGACTCGATTGTTGTCAGTCCTTCTGGAAAGGTAAAAGAAGTAAGATCGCTACATAACACAAAAGCTCCTTCACCAATGCTTTTTAAAGATTCTCCACCGCTTACTTTTTGTAATCGGCGACATCTGTAAAAGGCGGAATCTTTAATGCTCGTAAGCCCTGCTGGCAGACTTACGCTTTCTAATGCATATAGATAGCGAAATGCTTGCTGTCCAATACTGGTAATCCCTTTATTTATAATGACCTTCTTAATATCATAATCATAATCGCCCCATGGTGCCGTACTCTTATCATAATCAGGAATTTCACCAGTTCCACTGATTGTCAGAGTATCCCCCTGTAATACTGCATGAATATTTGCTGTCAGTGTATAAGTCTTACTGTCTGTAGAAGCACTGACACTTTTTAACGCTTTGACCTTGCTGGCTGGTCTTGCTAGTTGATAACCTTTCGATGCCTCTTTGTTTATTGGATTCGTCTGCGAAGTCTTTTGCAATTCTTGTTCAGCAAACGAGATATTTCCATTTTCCTTCGCTTTCATTTGGAAAAACGGTTGTTCTCCCATTGCCATTCCTAACATACATGCTAGCAATACTACAATTATCTTTTTTAATTTCATAACTATTCTCTCATTTCCCTACATTCATAGTAACGCGAAACATATACAGACGCAAGTGTTTCATAGCAATAATCCTATGAATTTCATGAATATAACCAAAAAAACAAGAAAATAACCAAAAATATTTGCAACATCCAAGCCGTAGATGCATATCGCTTAATGAAGAAAAAAAAGGCTTTACGCCTTCATTCTTGGTTTGATATTACGTTCATAGAATTTCTCATACACATTCGTAAAGAAATTACTTTTCCCACTCTTATAATACCTAACAATCAATAAGGTTAATAAGATACCGCCAACGGTAGCGCACATAACATCGGTAATCGTATCATGTACACCTTGTGTATAATGATTGATGCAATCGTTGTCAAAGAAGATCAACATCGCATATTCATAAAACTCCCATATTTCTCCAATCGCGATATTCACAGCATTAATAAACACTAAAAATAAAGTGAAATCTTTTTTTTCAGGAAAGGTATTACTTTTCCGAATGAAGAAAAACAGAATAACGGCTACTGTTGTAAACATCCAACCACTGGAAAAATGCAGAACCTTATCAAATCCTGTCAAAGAATACCAATGGAAACTGCTGCCGATCAATGACGCAAAATAGGTGAAAACAGTCGATATGATATAGATCTCATATACCGGTTGAAAATGCAACACCTTAAATAGGACAGGAACGATCAACGGTGTCAGCATTGCTACAAACCCCATGCCTAGCGCATTATAATCTTTGACCATAAAATTATGATAAAGGGCAAGAAACAACGTGATGATATAAACAGCAGCACAACCATAAAGCAGACGTTTCAAAAAACGTTCGCGTTTATTTATTGGCATTGACATGCTTAACATCCTCCAACATTTTAAGTTTTAGATCTAAGAGCTTTTTCGACAGATCCACATAGTATGTCTGTGGATATTCAAAGCGCAGAATTTCATCCCACATATGTGAGAATTCTGCTTCGCTGTAATCACGTATTGCGGATAATTCCGGCACATCATATACAAGCTCACCATTTATGAAAATTGGCTCTAATAAATCTTTTATGATATAGGTTCCAGCTGGAATCGTTTTATTTTTCCAACTGTTCATCTGATGATAAATAGTCAAATCCTGATTAGGATCAAGCACTTCTCCATGAACCGTCATGATATCACCAATAGCTTTCATCGTCTCTTTATCATATATCCGGTATAAATCCTTAAATGCCGGATTCGTTACTTTTTCGACATTTTCACTGACTTTGATTTTAGGAATCATTTTCTCATCTTCATAAACCGCACTCATTTTATAAACACCGCCGAACACTGGCGTGGATTTACTGCACACAAGATTTTCGCCAACACCCATACTATTGATTTGGGCCCCTTGCGAAATCAAGGATTGTATCAAATACTCATCCAATGAATTGGACACAACGATGTTGCAGTCTTCCATTCCCGCCGCATCCAAAGCTTTACGAATCTTCTTAGACAAATATGCCATATCTCCAGAATCAATGCGCACACCCTGCATACGATAGCCATTAGGTTCCAAATATTCCTTAGCGACGCGAATCGCATTCGGCAGACCGCTTTTTAAAGTATCATAGGTATCTAGCAAAACGGTACAGCTATCCGGATATGTTTTTGCATAAGCTAAGAATGCATCATATTCATTATCAAAAGATTGAACAAAAGAATGTGCCATTGTACCTAAGACAGGCATACCAAATTTTTGACCGGCATATGTTGTTGCCGTACCTGCTACACCACCGATATAAGCAGCTCTTGCTCCATAATTGGCTGCATCAAAATTATGGGCACGGCGTGCACCAAATTCCATGATTGCTCTTCCCTTTGCAGCTTTGACAATTCTTCGTGCTTTTGTCGCAATTAAGGTTTGATGATTCACACATAAAAGCATTGCTGTTTCCAACAGCTGTGCTTCAATAATTTTTGCTCTTACACGAATTAATGGTTCATAGGGGAAGACTGGTGTTCCTTCTTTGATGGCATAAATATCACCCGTAAAGATAAAATGACGCAAATAATCTAAAAAGGCATCTGAAAATTTATGTAAGGAACGCAAATAGGCAATATCTTCATCTTCAAAATGAAGATTTTGAATATAGCCGATGATTTCTTCTAAGCCGGCAAATACAGCATATCCACCGTTATCCGGATTCTTACGATAAAACAAATCAAAGGTTACGATACGCTCACGCGCTTCTGAATTAAAATAGCATTGGCTCATTGTCAATTCATAAAAATCCATGACCAAACTCAAGTTACGTTCATCTCGAAAATCAAACTTATAATCTAGACTTTTCATACAGCTTACCCTCTTTCTATCCTTGAAACCATTAAGATTCCATTACTCTCCATATTGCGGATACTATATTCATTATGCGTAACACACTCATGAACATTTTCGATATGAAAAGTATCAATACAATCAATAGGAATAATAATACGCATATCATCATAATTATGTTCATTTAACCAGGCATTCAAACACAGCGCAAATTGTAGGATACAAATATCGGTACAACAACCGGTGATGACAATATCCTGATAATTCTGAATACGTTTTTCCAAAAATGCTTGAAAGTCTGGACATGTAAAGGTATTTGTGCTGTTTTTATGCATTACTTCATCTACATGAGGTTGTAATTCCTCAATGATTTCACTTTCACTTGTACCAATGACACAATGGCTTGGATAAGCATTAAATTCTCTTGTCTTTGGCGGATGGGCATCTGCGATAAAGATACACCGACACGCTTTATCTTGAAGCAAATGTTGGATATTCGCAGTGATATCATGAATTGCTTCATCATGTAATGCGCCTTCTTTTACAAATCCATTAATCATATCCACAACAAAAATGATTGGTTTTTGAAGCTTGTCCATCTGCATTGCTTGATACGAATTCAAAAAAGTTTCACTAACTCTTGCCATAAGAAAGATTCTCCTTTAAAAAATTTATTCTTTATCATTATAGTCTTTTTTTTCAAAATAGGAAACAAAAATCAAGGAATTGCTATTTGTTTTACGGTTTTATACATCATAAGGAAGGACAATTACTGTGAATAACAATCATCCTTCATCAAATAAGAAAAAATCAGGAAATTCCTGATTTCTTATACTCCTGCACAGCTTTCCTTTGTATTAGTATTAAAATAAAGAAAAGATCTGAAAGATAAGTAAGGAAACTAGATATGGTATTAATAACATACTGCCAATCGATATGCTCATCAGTTTCCATCCATATTCATGAAACATCGCTTGCAAGGTCATAATACAAGGAATGCTTAATAAGACGTAAACCATAAAACAAAAAGCTCTAAGATTCGCATGTTCATCTGACCATAAGGATTGTATCATAGATACCTGGGCATCGTTATCCGGCTTCAGACGAATTTGTGGTCGGATGAAGGCAAAAATACTATCCGTTAATGCCGTTTGGGCATGTTTACCAATTGCCGCCATATCTTCCAGCGGCTGTAAGGATTGTTGTGTTTGTTCCTCTTTCAATGGATGGGAAAGCGTTTCAAAGTAGCCGACAATTGTTTCTTTCGCAATGATACCTCCAGGCAATGCTGCCACACATTCCCAACGATTGCCAAAGCCTAATGGCTCAAAAAGAGGCGCTACCTTCTGCGATATAGTTGCTAAATAACTAGTTGATACCTGTCCATTAGGGAAATAAGATAGACCCCATAAAATAACCATGGCCCATAAAACTATCCCAGTGGCTTTTTTGATATAACCTTTTACTTCCAAGACTACTTTGGCAAAGACCATGCGTAGTTTAGGAAGACGGTAAGGAGGCAGCTCTAAAATAAAGATAGCATCTTCTTTAAACGCCATAAATCGTGAATAGACAAAGGCTAAGATAAGGGCCAAAAAGACACCTAATGCATACATGGTAACAATCATCAATCCGGCTTTGTGGGGAAAGAATGCCGCAGCGAATAAAACATAAATAGGTAAACGCGCTCCACATGACATAAAAGGGATTAATAAAGCACACATTTTTTTCTGTTTTTCATTATCTAAGGTGCGGGTAGAATAGATTGCCGGTACATTACAACCAAAGCCTAACAATAAGGACACAAAGCTTTTCCCACTTAAATGAAAACTTCGCATAGCTCGATCTAATAGAAAAGCAATGCGTGACATATAACCGCTTTCCTCTAGGATCGATAAGACCATGTAGAGAAAAGCCATTAAAGGAAGAAAAACCAGTACTCCGCCAACACCGGCAAGAATACCATCCAGAAGCAGTTTTTGCACTGCTATTGGTAAAAAACTTATTCCAACTGCCAGATATTTGTATAAAATGTCATGAATCAGATAATCAATAAAAGTCGTCCATGGGGCACTGGCTTGAAAAACAAATAACAATACTATTGTAAAAATAGCCAAAAAGATTGGCATACCAAGATATGGATGCAAAATCATACGATCAATGCGCCGTGATATTGCATAGCGTTGATGTTCATCTTGTTTTACATACTTCATAAAGGAATGAATGATCTCATAGCGGTGTTGCTGCATCGTTTTATCATCCAACCTTTGTGCAAACGCTTGTAATTCTATCTCTTGTATCCCCCAGTTTTTTAATTGCCGCCATGTTGCAGCATCCTTATGGATAAAACGCATACAAAGTCGATGCAATTCATCTTCTTCATAAACGCTATCTTTAGGAACTGCCTTTTCGATACGCTCAAACAACTGTATGTATGCCTGTAATTCTTGTTTTTCTAACAATGGATAATAACAGACCTTTTGTTTCGTCATTTGGATGATTGCCTTTTTTACTTCTCCATAATGTTTTTTATCTAAAGCACTGTAAGGCAATATTGGTATTTGAAGGCGTCGCTGTAATGCATTCATATCGATGTGAATATGTTGTTTTTCTACTTCATCCATAAAATTAAACAATAAAAGCATGGGCAGCTGCAATTCACGCAATGACAAAGTGAGTAATAAATTTCTAGACAGGTTGGTTGCATCAAGCACATTTACGATGATATCTACGTGTGCTTCTTTTAGGAACTGTGTGGTTATACGTTCTTCATTCCCTATTGTTTCTAAACTGTAACAGCCGGGAAGATCAATAAAATGATATTGAGCATCTCCCCATGTGACGATGGCTTCTTTCTTTTCAACGGTAACACCTGGCCAATTCCCCACTTGGAAATGCGCATTACTTAACGCATTGATCCAGGCACTTTTCCCAACGTTTGGATTGCCTACAAAGGCCACTTGATACTGTTTCATCAAATCACCTCCACCTGAATGTTTTGAGCATCTTTTTTTCTTAGAATCAATTGATTGCCTTGTGCAAAATATAATATAGGATCCTTCATGGGCGCTTTTTGCAGCATCGTAAGGACGCCTCCTTCATAGATGCCTAAATAGAATAAACGTTTTTTATCTGTCTTTGACATTTCAATATGCTGAATTATAGCACGCTGCCCTTCCCGCATTTCACTTGCTTTCATCTTATCACCGCTATCATCGTAAGCGATGCAGGTTTCAAAATGCGTCGGAATAACACGAAATTATATGGTTCTATTTTTCATAAGAAATGAATATATTTTCAAAAATATGAAAAAATTAAATTTTTTATTTTCATTTTTTCTTTTTGCGTATATAATATAGGCAGGCTAAAAGGAGGAATACTATGGCTAAATTAGATTACATTAAAGAAGCTGTCATCAAACGCAACCCAAATGATGTGGAATTCATTCAGGCTGTTGACGAAGTATTACTTTCTCTGGAAAAGGTTGCAGAGAAACATCCGGAATATATAGAAAAAGGTGTATTTGAGCGCATCGTTGAGCCAGAACGTCAAATCATCTTCCGTGTGCCTTGGGTAGACGATCAGGGAAAACTACAAGTGAATCGCGGTTATCGCATTGAGTTTAACTCCGCTATCGGACCATACAAAGGTGGTCTTCGTTTTCATCCAAGCGTAAATATATCAATCATCAAATTCTTAGGATTTGAACAAATTTTCAAAAATTCTTTGACTGGACTGCCTATCGGCGGAGGCAAAGGCGGAAGTGATTTTGATCCAAAAGGAAAAAGTGATGCTGAAGTTATGCGCTTTTGTCAAAGTTTCATGACTGAATTATGCAAATATATCGGTCCTAACACAGATGTTCCAGCTGGCGATATTGGTGTTGGAGCACGTGAAATTGGATATATGTTTGGACAATATAAACGCATCCGCAATGAGTTTTGCGGAGTCTTGACCGGTAAAGGTTTGAAATGGGGCGGTTCTTTAGTAAGAACAGAGGCTACCGGTTATGGCCTTTGCTATTTTACAGAAGCTATGCTGCAAGATAAAGGTAACTCCTTTAAAGGAAAAAAAGTTGTTATCAGCGGTAGTGGAAATGTAGCTATTTATGCAGCGGAAAAAGCAACGATGCTAGGTGCCAAGGTCATCGCTATGAGTGACTCCAGTGGCTACATCATTGATGAAAACGGCATCAATTTAGATGTTATGAAAGAAATCAAAGAAGTTCGCCGCGGACGCATTTCTGAATATGCAAAAAGCGTGAAAGGTTCTGTTTTCCATAAGGATGGTCGTATTTGGAATACCCCTTGCGACATCGCACTCCCATGTGCTACGCAAAATGAATTAAACAAAGAAGATGCTGAAACATTAATCAAAAATGGTGTTATCGCCGTATGCGAAGGTGCTAATATGCCAACAACGCCAGATGCGATTGATGTACTGATGCAAAATCACATCCTGTTTGCTCCAGGTAAAGCAAGCAATGCCGGTGGTGTTGCCACTTCTGCATTAGAAATGTCACAGAATTCTTTGCGCCTTTCTTGGACAGCAGAAGAAGTGGATGCTAGATTAAAAGATATTATGGAAAACATTTATAAGACAGTGAGTGAAACAGCAAAAGAATATGACGCTCCTGATAATTTTATGGTTGGCGCAAATATTGCTGGTTTCATTAAAGTTGCGGATTCTATGATTGAACAAGGTATCGTTTAATCACCTATTCTAAAAAATCCCCTACACTTGCCCTTCGCTAGTTGGCAGTGCGGGGATTTTTTTTGAGCTTATGTATAAGACTTTTTTCAAATGGATGCTTAAATTTATGATTACCTATTTTGCTTTGGTTAATAGGGCATTTATCCATCGCCCGATTGTTTTATTATATATATAACTAATGAAAGAACATAGCGCAAACGTAGCTAGGATTGCCCCTATCGCATATAAAATTAAACGACTATCGTTCGCATGTTCCGCACTATGAAATACCGTTTTCTATAAGAATGGTCGAATATATTCATTTTCATGAAGTAAATAAACACCGAAGGTTGTTGCGGCAATCGTATTTATCATCTTAGAATGCTTAATATTTAAATTTTTGAATCCTATAAATAAGAAGATTGAACAAAACAACATCGTAATGGAATCTATTCTTGCAAAATAAGTAGCATAATCACTAAAAATAGCAATTTTTGTACCAATGATATCAAATAGTACACAAGATCCTAAACAGAAAACATATCCTATTGCCCCAATCATTAAACTGTGATCAAAAACTTTATTTGTCAATGCATATAAACGTATTCGGGCAGCGATGATATATAACAGAAAAAACCACATAAGGGTAGATGTCATACGTGCTGCCATAAACGTAGGCAGAATCGAACATATGACGATTAACAATAAGATGAGATGATCCAATTCCCTTTTAGATAAAGCATAAATTAGTTTATTGATATATCCGGATAGCAAATACATCATGAAATAAGATGTCGCAAACCACCACATGTTATAAGGTATCGGAAAGATATTCTTTACGACTTCAAAGAAGTTGAAATCGGTACCGGCAATAGCAAATATAAGCATGATGATAATCGCATATATAGAAATATCCATCCACAGCTTCACCGCTTTTTTTACTTTGAATTCATTCTTTACCAAAAAATAACCACTGATCAATACGAATAAGTTAACGCCAAGCTGACCCCCATATGATAAAAATTGAATGAAGACGCTATTCATTGTTATCGTGGATGAAGGATACCGAAAACCACTATACAACGCAAAATGATGACATATGATCAACAACATGCTGATGATTCTTAAAATTTCAAAATTCGATAATCTTTCCATGGTTTTTTTCATAAACAAAATGTCCTTTCTGCTCTACAGGATACGAGCATGTTTCTTATTTGGAATGGCTTATTCCATATCAAAAAGGGAAACAATTTCATCATAAGACATATGATAAATACTGCCTTCATTTTCTTCTACAAAATGATCTGATAAATCTTTCTTCATCTTCTGCAATGTTTGTATTTTTTCTTCAATACTATCTTTCATAATCAGCTTGTAAACCTGTACATTCTGATTCTGACCGATGCGATACGCACGATCAGTTGCTTGATTTTGCGCAGACACATTCCACCATGGATCAAAATGTATAACAGCACTTGCTGCTGTCAAATTCAATCCGGTTCCCCCGGCCTTTAAAGATATTAGGAAAACATCTGTCAAACCATTTTGAAACTGCTGTACCATATCGCGGCGCTGTTGTTTTGTATTGTTGCCTGTCAGCTTCAAATAAGAAAAACGACGCTTGATAAGTTCCTCTTCCAAGATATCTAATACAGATGTAAATGATGAAAACAACAAGACTCTTTGATGATTTTCCCGTAAAGTTTCTAACAAATCCAAACAATATAGTAATTTACTACTTGCAGTAGTGATGTTCTCATATAGGATACGCGGTTCACAACAAATCTGACGAAGTCGCGTTAACATGGCAAGAATCGCAAATTTATCCGGACGTTCCATCTGCAGATGTTTGCTTAATGCTTGATTGACCTGAGATAAATTTGCCAAATATAGTTTCTTTTCAGTATCTTCAAATGGAATCATGAGCGTATGTTCAATTTTATCTGGTAACTCTTTTAAGACCTTGCTTTTGGTACGTCTTAAAATAAACGGTTCCACCATCTTTTTCAGTTTCATTTGTGTTTGCTCATCATGATTTTGTACAATATTCTTTTCGAAATGTGTTTGAAAATAATGATAATTAAACAAATATCCCGGCATTAAAAAATCAAAAATGCTCCATAATTCAGCTAATGTATTTTCAATCGGAGTACCACTCAATGCCAAGCGATGCACAGCTTTAAGCTGTTTCACACATTCCGCATTTTTCGTCTTTTGATTCTTAATGAACTGTGCTTCATCTAATACAAGATAGTAAAAATGAATGGTTTCATACTGTGTAATATCACGTTTTAAATAATCATAAGATGTTATCAATACATCATATTGTGAGAAAGATGCTATTTGCATGCATCTCTCTTTGGCATTTCCCATAATGCATTGTACACGCAAATCCGCCTGAAATTTCTGCAATTCATCTTCCCAATTTAACACCAAAGAGCTTGGAGTAACAATCAAGGAAACCTGTCCTTCTTGCTTCATTGTTTCTAATAAAGCAATGACCTGCAAAGTTTTTCCTAAGCCCATATCATCTGCTAAAATACCACCGAAATGATAATGGTGCAATGTCTGCATCCATTTCACACCTTCTTTTTGATAATCACGCAGCACATGTTCATAACGAGAAGCAATGTCCGCTAGCTTGATATCCTTTTTGTGATATTGTGAAAGATAATCTACATAGCTTTGCTTCGCTGTAATATCGACATCATGATCTTGCTGTAAAACATCTTCCATATGAAAGCTGCGATATGCTGGCATTTGTACACTGCCTTTTTTAATATCTTTTAAATCAATTGCTAAATCATCTAATAAAGCATTGGTTTCTTCTAGCTCTTTTCCTTCTAAAGATAATAAGCGTCCATCCATCAGACGATAATATTTCCGTCTCTTTCGATATGCCCTTAAAATATCATATAACTCATCCGCTGTAACATCAACACTGGCAATATCAATCTGTAAAAGATCATTTGACATGCCAATGCCAACACTTACATGCATGGCCATAGGTTCATTGATGCTCTTTAACGCATCGGATACAAAGATATCACAATAACGGCTTAAGTATGGTAAGCCTTCCTGTAGAAAGACTAATGTTGTATCCTGCTGTTGGCTTAGATAAGCAACATGTCCATCATAATCAATCGTTTGTGCATATGCCTGTACGCATTCACATACCAACTGTACATGCAAGAGTTGCTCCTTCACCGTATCATCAAAGCCATTCACTATGGTACCATCAGGCATGTGTGCTTTGATGCGGATACTAATTAATCCTTGCTCATCCATATCCGCAAATAGCTGTATATAGTCTTCTTCCATATAAACAGGCAGACATTCTTTATTCTTCACCGTAAGATAGCCTTTACACTGTTTTATGATATGGCCTTGAAAACGACGAATATCGTTTTTACCAATCCAAAAATCTTCTTCTAGTAGTTGTTTTAATAAAGAAACGCTGTAATGATTCATCGTTTTACGAATCAGCGTCTTTTCCTTAATTTTATACACATGCTCTTTCCCCAAGATCATATTGCGTTTGGGGCTTAACAGAACAATCTGATAATCCTCATCCTTAGGAAGTATTTCAATGCACATCTTTCCTTTTTCTTCCACAAGATTAAAATCACGATACTCCCTTGGTATATCCAGCATCTTGTCATAAAAAGCATCCAGTTTTTCTTCTTGTATCCGCATTTCACGTCCTGAATAATAATAAAGATGATCGGACATATTCTCCTTTAATAGTTGAATAAGCTCTTGTGATATTACATCAAATTGCTCCATCGTATGAGTAAAAGCTAGCTCTTTTCCATAACTGATATATTCTTCATGAGCGATAGCTTCCAGAAATTCCTGTATTCTCTTAACGATGTACATGCGTTTACGGCCTTTGCCAATTTTTAATGAAATATAGCAATCCCTTAAATGGCTTCCATATTCACTATCTATATTCTCTAACTGCACATATAAATGGATATCCTGATGTCCTTGCAGAATAGGAAACTGTTGATCCTTATGCCACTGCTCATCCAGCCATTCATGCGCTTTCTCCATAAGACGCTTACGCTGTTCAAGTTCTAATTGACGCCGATATTCCTCGTATTCACGCAACCGTCTTGCCTTACGTTCTTCATATCGCTGTAATAGGCTATTTTGCTGTTTTTGCTCTTCTTCATTATTTCTGGTTTGCTGATATTCCTGATAACGAAGTAAGAATTTCTGTCTTTGAAAATGATAAGGGAACATACATGGCTCCATAATAGAGATGATCATCAACACTTCACCAACGTGAGCACAGCCACTTTCTTGCGTACAAAAAGGGCAACTACATTCATATGCCGTCACATGATAATTTTCATCTATGGTAATGGTAATATGATTAC
This sequence comes from Eubacterium sp. 3_1_31, assembly GCF_964249515.1. NCBI lineage: Bacteria > Bacillati > Bacillota > Clostridia > Eubacteriales > Eubacteriaceae > Eubacterium > Eubacterium sp. 3_1_31. The sequence goes on along the minus strand of NZ_CAXUBY010000005.1, from coordinate 33,885 downwards.
TATAAACATCCTGATTTATATGGGCGTCCACATGATATTGTCCGGATGCATCACATAAAACGACCATGCTTTCTATATCAGCAGCCTTCAGATATTTCTTTGCCAAAGTATAATTTTGTACATTACTAACGACACGTTTTATTTCCTCTTTCGTTATCTGCATATATACCCTCCATGCGCTTCTTGTAGGATACTCAAATGTTTAATAAAACGCACATGAACCATGTGCGTATAAAGTTATTTATTATCCGTTTCCATGTGACGTCTAATGATCGAACTGATTAATTCTGCAGCCAATTTAGGGTCATCATTACAAACAATATATTTATAATTATTCACCATCTTCATTTCTTTTCCAGCTTTCGCCAAACGCTGCTGTACAACCTCTTCTGGCTCACTTCGACGACCGCGAATTCGATTTTCCAATTCTTCCATACTCGGTGGAATAATAAATATTGTTAAAGCATCTGGACATTTTTCTTTTACTTGCGTAGCCCCCTGCACTTCGATTTCCAAAAGGACATTTTTTCCTTCATTGCGCAGTTTTTCTACCTGTGACATGGGAGTGCCATAATAATTGCCAACAAATTCAGCCCATTCTAAAAGTTCACCATGTTGGATTGCCTCTTCAAATTTTTCCTTCGTAGTGAATATGTAATCAACGCCATCCTGTTCACCAGCTCTTGGTGATCTTGTCGTCATGGAAATGGAATATGCCAATTTCAATGACGCATCATTCATAAAGTAATTACGCACGGTTCCCTTTCCTACTCCACTAGGACCACTGATAATAATTAACAGACCTTTTTTCATTTGCACACCCTCTATTCTTTATACTTATTTTACTAGTAGTGATTTCGCTTGTCAAACATGTTTTCGCTATTTTCTGCTTTTATGCTATAATGTTACTCACGAGGTGATAAGCATGGCAATTGATGGATTATTATTAAGACAGTTACGAATAGAAATAGCGCAAGCTTTACCAGCTAAATTATTAAAATTGCAACAAATAAGTGATACTGAATTATTATTTACATTACGTACCCAAACAGGCAATCAAAAACTGTTAATCTCTTTGCACAGCGTTTATAATCGTATAAATTTCACAAAAGAATCCTATACGACAATGGAGGTTCCCAGCAACTTTTTAATGTTGTTGCGAAAACAGATTGATGGCGGCATCCTCCATACCATAGAACAACTTGGTCTTGACCGTATCCTCCATATGGAGTTGGAAGCACGCAACGAATTAGGTGATATTCATAAAAAGCACTTATATATTGAATTAATGGGCAAATATGCCAATATCATTTTGGTAGATGAAGATGGACGCATCGTTGATGCCTTAAAACGTATCCCGCCGTTTGAAAACAGTAAACGTACCATTTTACCCGGTGCAGTATTTACCTTGCCAGAGCCACACAGTAACAAACAAGACCCATATCATCACGGACCATTTGATGCCGAAGAATCTTTCAGCAAACAGTTTCATGGCTTTTCCCCACTCTTGTCTAAAGAGGTACAATACCGCATGCACAAAGGTGAGGCATTCGACGATATTTTAAAGAAGATTCACGATTCCAACACTTTATATATTAGCGATGTTAAAGATCAGGTTTATTTTCATTGTATTCCACTTACACATCTAACAGATACGTATCGTCAATATCCTTTAATGCATGGCATGGATATTCTGTTTTATGAAAAAGAAGAAAAAGTGCGCATCAAACAACAAAGTCAAGATTTATATCGCAGTGTCAAACGCGAGTTGCATAAAAACACCTCAAAGCTCCCAAAACTTAAGCAATCTTTAGCTGAATCTATGGATTGTGATAAATATCGAGAATATGGGGATTTATTATTTGCTTATATGCATGAAATTGAGAAACAACCGATAATTACGCTGCCCTCTTTTGAAACAGGAGAAGAGATTGCGATTCCTATCGATATGCGTTTTGATATAAAAGGTAATGCCAATCGTTGGTATCAGAAATATCATAAAAGCAAACGAGCACAGAGTATTTTAAAGGAACAAATCGCTTTGTGTGAGAAAGAGATTGCATATTTTGAGGCTATGGAAACGCAATTATCGCAAGCTGGTGTTCAAGATGCCATTGAGATACGGGAAGAATTGGTAAAACAAGGGTATTTACGTGCACAGAAAAGTCGTATCCGGAAAAAGAAAAAGCAAGAGCTTCCTCATTATGAAACGTTTCTATTTGATGATTATCGCATATATGTAGGTAAAAACAATTTGCAGAATGACTATGTCACATGGAAACTCGCACGAAAAAAAGATACATGGTTGCACGCAAAAGATTTGCATGGTGCTCATGTCATCCTTACTTTAGAACAGCCAAATGAAGCTGCTTTACGGACTGCGGCCATGTTAGCTGCCTGGTATTCTAACGGGCGCTATTCCTCCAGTGTTCCAATCAATTACTGCCAACAACGACAATTAAAAAAGATTCCTGGCAATAAAGGAAGCTTTGTATCCTTAACGACCTATAAGACCATTTATATCGATCCAGATGCAGCCGTCATTCAACGATTGCTAGATGAACACAGAGAAAACAAAAGAAAATAGCTTTTTCACGGCATTGTCAGCTAAAATACATGCTGTTGATTAGAGCATGCTATGCATAAGTGATAATATCTTACTTTATGCAACTCATGAACTCTTTTACCATTTAGGCATAAAAAATCATACAGTGTAAAACAACAAAATGAATATGCTAGTAAGAATGCTATCCTACTTAAGAACACATCAAAAAAGTGAACAGGATACGATCATGTGTCCTCTTCACTTTTTTTCACTAGCTTTATCTTTACCAAAACACATAGTGCTATTGTTCCAACCTTTATTTACGTAAGCACTTTTTAAACCATCATACTATGAATTAAAATAGCAATGATAGTTACTATCATATGCAATAATATGCCTCTCAAATATTGATACTTATCACTATAATAAATATATATGATGTCGTTCACATTCGGCAATCATATCATCGCTCCACTGTGATACCTGCACCTCACCGATATGTGCTTTATTTAAAAGAATCAAACATATTCTTGATTGCCCAATCCCTCCACCTATTGTAAGCGGCAATTCATCATGTAACAACATTTGATGATAAGGCAAAGTTAAACGTTCTTCACAATCAGCTTTTTTCAGCTGTTCTTGTAGTGCCTTAGCATCTACACGAATGCCCATACTGCTAATTTCGACAGCACAATCCAAAATAGGATAGTAAATAAGAATATCTCCATTTAATGACCAGTCATCATAATCCGGTGCACGTCCGTCATGTTTCTGCCCACTGGATAAAATATCGCCAATTTGCATGATACATACTGTTTTATGTTCCTTTGTAATCGTATATTCTCTTTCTTTAGGTGTCATATCCGGATAGCGATCTTCGAGTTCTTGTGCGGTAATAAAATACACATCCTCGCGTATAAACGGTTCTAAATTTTCAAAGATGATATCCAATTCTTTCTCTGTTTCTTTAAGCGCCTTCATAATATTATGCACTGTCATTTTTAGGAAATCAAGATTACGATCATGACGATCAATAATTTTTTCCCAATCCCACTGATCAACATACGTGGAGTGCAGATTATCCAAATCTTCATCACGACGGATGGCATTCATATCCGTATAAATACCTTTTCCATAGCCGATATGATAACGTTTTAATGCCATTCGCTTCCATTTAGCAAGTGAATGGACAATCTCCATTTCATCTTCATCAATCTCTTTAATATCAAAGCCTACTGGACGCTCAACACCATTTAAATTATCGTTTAATCCACTACTTTTTCTTACATACAGCGGCGCCGAAATGCGCATAAGATTCAAATGATGAGCCAATCTACGTTCAAATAAATCTTTTACATATTTAATGGCAACCTCTGTTGAGATGACATCTAATTTATTTTCATAATGTGATGGAAGGATCAAATCCTTAACTGCCATACTATCAACTCACTTTCATGTCTTTTATTATACCGCATTTATGTTACAAAATATATCTTTTTTTGAAATTTTTTACAATCAATTTTTACATATGTTTCATCCACTTTCTTACTATATGCAACAACCTCTTTCATCATGCCAGAGAAAAAGCAAACAGTCTCAATTATACTGTCTGCTTCTTATTTTCTTATTTTAAAACAGCACCTTCATCCGCCGAAGTTACAAGACGTGCATAGCGATACAGCCAGCCTTCTTTGATTTTCGCTTCTGGTTTCACCCAAGCATCCATCCGTTTTTGCATTTCTGCTTCATCAATCATCAGATTGATCTTACCGGCATTGATATCGATGCTGATGGTATCTCCCTCTTGAATGATGGCAATCGGGCCATGCGCTGCGGCTTCCGGTGATACATGTCCGATAGCTGCCCCACGAGTTGCCCCAGAGAATCTTCCATCCGTAATCAAAGCGACTTCTTTATCCAGTTTCATACCAGCCAATGCACTTGTTGGATTCAGCATCTCTCGCATGCCCGGTCCACCTTTTGGTCCTTCATAGCGGATAACGACAACATCGCCTTTGACAATTTTTCCCTGATAAATAGCATCAATAGCATCTTCTTCACTATCAAAGACACGGGCACGGCCTGTATGCACCAACATACTAGGATCCACAGCGCTGCGCTTTACCACACAGCCTTTTGGTGCTATGTTACCAAATAATACGGCAATGCCACCGGTAGGTGAATTAGGTGTATCAATATCCTTGATGATCTTATGATCTAAATTGACAGCCTTAGCTAAATTTTCTTTGATTGTCTTGCCGGTTACGGTCATTAAAGAATCATCAATCAATTGTTTCTTCTGCAATTCTTTCATAACTGCCTGTACGCCACCGGCACGATACAAATCTACGATATGATCCGGTCCGGCAGGTGCTAATTTACACAGATTTGGAGTTTTTTGTGATACCTCATTGATTACATCCAGATCAATATCCACATGTGCTTCTTTTGCAATTGCCAAAAGATGCAGCACCGTATTTGAGGAGCAACCTAATGCCATATCACAAGCCAATCCATTGCGTAAGGCCTGCTCATTTATGATATCTCTAGGCTTGATATCTTTTTCTACCATATCCATGATAGCCATACCGGCTTTTTTAGCTAACTGCATGCGAGCCGAATAAACAGCTGGTATGGTGCCATTGCCAGGCAAGGCAATTCCCAACACTTCACATAGACAGTTCATCGAATTCGCTGTAAACATACCGGAACAAGATCCACATCCTGGACAAGCATTTTGTTCAATATACGTCAATTCTTCTTGATCAATCAGTCCTGCTTTTTTCGCTCCTACCGCTTCAAACATGGTCGATAAACTCATATCTTTGCCTTTATCATTACCAGGCAGCATCGCTCCTCCACTCATGACTACAGCTGGCAGATTCACACGCAAAGCGCCCATCAACATACCAGGAACGATCTTATCGCAATTCGGTATAAGTACCAAACCATCAAACCCATGCGCATTGGCCATGGTTTCTACACTATCCGCAATCAATTCACGAGATGCTAAGGAATACTTCATTCCAATATGCCCCATGGCAATACCATCACATACACCAATACTAGGCACCATGATCGGCGTACCACCTGCCATGCGAATACCGGCTTTCACGGCCTCGCTAATCTTATCCAAATGCAAATGCCCCGGAACAATTTCACTATACGCACTGACAACACCGATCAAGGGACGATTTAATTCTTCTTCGGTTAATCCCAAAGCATAGAAGAGGGAGCGCTGCGGCGCGCAGGCATCTCCCTTTAAAACTCGATCACTTGCTCTACTCATCCTTCTTCACCTGCTCTTCTTATTTTTTTAACCAGCTCATCATCTTACGCAGCTGTGCACCAACCTTTTCTGATGGATGCTGTGCATGGACACGGCGCATTGCCAAGAAATGGGCACGGCCTGCGGATTTATTTTCGGTAATCCAATTACCAGCAAAGGTTCCATCCTGAATCTCAGCTAATACTTTCTTCATTTCTTTTCTTGTATCTTCGGTAATCAAACGTTTACCAGTTACATAATCACCATATTCCGCAGTATCAGAAATTGAATAACGCATCATTGCAAAACCACCGCTATTAATCAAATCAACAATCAGTTTCATTTCATGGATACATTCAAAATATGCCATTTCCGGTTCATAACCGGCTTCAACCAACGTATCAAAACCAGCCTGCATCAATTCACAGACACCACCACATAAGACAGCTTGTTCACCGAATAAATCAGTTTCTGTTTCTTCTTTAAAGGTAGTTTCTATGATGCCGGCACGACCAGCACCGATTCCACTTGCATAAGCCAATGCATATTCACGTGCTTTACCGGTTGCATCCTGATGGATGGCAATCAAAGAAGGTACCCCTCTTCCTTCTAAATACTGACTGCGAACGGTATGTCCCGGACCTTTTGGGGCACACATGGTAACATCGACTCCTTCCGGTGCGACGATCTGATTAAAATGAATTGCAAAACCATGGGCAAACATCAACATATTGCCTTCTTCCAAGTTTGGTTTAATATCCTTTTCATAAATATCCGGCTGATTCTGATCCGGAGCCAAGATCATTACAACATCGCCTGCTTTTGCGGCATCTGCGGTATCCATAACTGTTAAGCCAGCTTCTTCTGCTTTGGCACGACTCTTAGAGCCTGGTCGCAAACCTACAACGACCTTGACACCACTATCCTTCAAGTTTTGCGCATGCGCATGTCCCTGACTGCCATATCCGATAATAGCAACCGTTTTTCCTTTCAATAAATCCAAATTACAATCTGCATCATAATACACCTTTACCATATCTTTTTCCTCCTGTTCTGGTAATTCCTATCTTATAGCATCAAAAGATGCTTGAAAAGACTAATCGTTTCTGGATAATTCCATCGCCACACCACCGGTGCGGCTGATTTCCACAATCTTATAATCTTGTAATTCTTCAATGAAATAATCAATGCTTGCCGGTGTATCTGTCAATTCCACGACACAACATCCCTTTTCGATCAACTGACAGCGTCCTCCAAAATCTTTTACTGCTTTTAAGAAGTTATCCTTTTGATCTTTATTTACCTCAACCTTGATCAATACAACTTCACGGATAAACAGTAGATCCTCTGGTATCTCTTCAACTTTTTTAACATCCTCTAATTTGGCCAGTTGCAATTTGATTTGATTGATGATTCCCTCATCTCCGCGTGTTGTAATCGTAATACGCGAAAACTTAGGATTTTCCGTTTCACCAACCGATAAAGTATCAATATTAAAGCCTCGTTGTCCAAATAGATTGGTCACTCTGGTCAGCACACCGAAGTGATTTTCCACAAGTAATGAGATTACTCTTCTCTCCATTCTGTCCACCTCCTAGTTTCCATATAAGATGATATCCTTACCACTTTTTCCCGGTGGAATGATCGGATATACACAATCATCTTTATCGATCCAACAATCGACGATGCATGGCACTTTACTGCTCAATGCTTCTTTCATAACCGGTTCAATATCCTGATGTGTTTTAATACGTAACCCTTTCCCGCCAAATGCTTCTGCAAGCTTGACATAATCTGTCTTACGTTCAATGCTTGTATTTGAATAGCGATGGTCATAAAATAAGGTTTGCCATTGTCGTACCATACCAAGTACGGTGTTATTAAAAATCAGAATAACAATTGGCAACTGTTCACTGACAGCTGTTGCCATCTCATTCATATTCATATGGAAACTGCCATCTCCACTTACCAATATAACCGGACGATGTGGATTTGCGACCTTTGCGCCAATAGCTGCGCCCATACCATAGCCCATGGTTCCTAAACCACAAGAGCTAATAAAACTACGCGGACGTGAAAATTGATAATATTGCGCCATGATCATTTGATGTTGACCAACATCTGTCGCTATGATGGCATCTTCTCCGACAATATTGTGTAAGGTCAAAGCTAAATCGCGTGGATCTACTTTATCATCACCTCTAGGTTTTGGTAAGTCTTTCTTATCTTTAAAAGCTTTTAAAGTATCTGTCCACTCTTTATGCTTTGTTTCCGGCATACGGGCAATCATTTTTTTCAATATATAGCGAGCATCGCCAACGATCGAAATATCGGTTGCGACATTCTTAGAAATTTCCGAAGCATCGATATCAAAATGAATAATTTTGGCATCCTTACCGAATTCTTTACGATTGCCTGCTACACGATCAGAAAAACGCGCACCGATGGCAATGATCAAATCGGTATTCAAAGTTGCATAATTAGAAACAGGGGTTCCATGCATACCAATCATGCCTAAGTATAAATCATAATCATAAGGTACGGAGGATAATCCCATCATGGAACAGCATACTGGTATATCCATGTGTTTAGAAAATTTCAATAGCTCTCTTGTTGCATTTGAGCTGATCACACCACCGCCGGCATAGATCATTGGCCGCTTAGCCTGCCGAATCGCTTCCAATGCTTCTTCAAATTTTGCATCATCAACCTTTGGCAGCTTACGAATCCGAAATCTTGGCAGTTTTACATATTCAGTAAGCGCCGCTGTGACATCTTTTGGAATATCAATCAAGACCGGTCCTTTTCTTCCTGAATTGGCAATTACAAATGCTTTTCTTACGACATATGCCAGATCTTCAACATTTTGTACGATAAAATTATGCTTTGTGATTGGCATCGTGATTCCAGCAATATTCACTTCTTGAAAGGAATCTCTCCCTAATAAATCATTCGGCACATTACCTGTAATGGCAACAACAGGAATACTATCCATATAAGCTGTCGCAATTCCCGTAACTAAATTCGTAGCACCCGGGCCACTGGTTGCCAAGCACACACCGGTTTTCCCGGTACTTCTGGCATAACCATCGGCGGCATGCGCAGCACCTTGTTCATGTGATGTAACAATATGATGTATATCATCACTTCGCTCATATAAGGCATCATAAATATTTAAAACGGAACCTCCTGGATATCCAAATATGGTATCCACTCCTTGATCAATTAAGGCTTGTATCAGTATTTGCGAACCATTCATCTTCATGTGTGTAAACCTCCTCACAACTTTCCCTTACCATCTTTATCCTTAATAACACCTTAAAAACGGGTTATCATCAATTATTATTATTATTATTCCATTGTAATTTCATAACCTTTCTGTTTTAATGCTTTGATTAACGCATCCCCATGTTCTTTACTGGAAACCTCAACGGCCACATGGATAATTGTTTCATTCAAATTCAAATCCGCTTGAATGCGATCATATTGAACCTCAATGATATTGGCATTTGCCTCTTTGACGATGTGAGCAAAATGTTCCAGACTTCCCGGTACATCTAACATTAATGTTTTAAACTTTATATTACGACCTCGTGTTACAAGGCCTTTTTCTACGACCTTATGAATAAAGGAAACATCAATATTACCTCCGGACAACACACAAACGACACGTTTTGCGGTAACATCCATCTTATGATTCAGCACCGCTGCTAAAGAACTCGCTCCGGCCGGTTCTACTACCAACTTTTCGCGTTCTAACAAAAGCAGTATCGTTGCGGCAATCTCATCATCACTGACACTCACCATTTCATCGACATTTTCCTGTATGAGCTTTACTGTTTTTTCACCGGGGTTCATAACAGCAATTCCATCCGCAATCGTATTGACACGTTTTGTTGAGCAATGCTTCTTTTGCTGAAACGATTGAACGATTGCATCAGCGCCTTCCGCCTGTACCCCGACAATTTTGATGCGCGGATTGATTTGTTTTGCATAATAGCTAATACCGGCAAGTAATCCGCCTCCTCCCGCAGGAACAACGATCATATCGACATTAGGTAAATCATGACAGATTTCATAAGCAATTGTCCCTTGTCCAGCGATCACATCCTCATCATCGAAAGGATGAATAAAGGTTGCCTTTTTTTCTTTTTGTAAACGCAAGGCCTCTTCATAACATTCATCATAATTATCACCAGCGAGCACGACATCAGCACCATACCCTTTGGTTGCCAACACCTTCGCAATCGGTGTGCTTTTGGGCATAACGATCGTTGCATGCATACCTAGCTTACTGGACGCATAACTGACCCCCTGTGCATGGTTTCCAGCTGAGCTCGCTATGACCTCGTTGGTTTTTCCCACTTCTTTCAATTTCGCCAATTTATTAAATGCTCCGCGAACCTTAAAGGAGCCTGTCTTCTGACGATTTTCACATTTTAGAAATAAATCACAGCCGCTCATCGCCGAAAAAGTTTTCGAGCTTGTGACCTTAACGTTATGGATATTCCCCTGCAACCTCGCGGCTGCCATCTCGACTTCCTTGCTATTCATAAGACTTCCTCCTATTTAATCAAAAAAGCAGCACATTTTCTCATGGCTGCTTTTCTTTCGTTCTCTTACGCCCTTGTACATACGACAAAAGTGATCTGTTGGTGAGTGACTCATCATATGAGTCTTGAAAGAAAAACAGACTTACTTAGGACTATGAGAATAATAATAATGACGCTAATCGTTATAGTCACCATGAGTCCACTTCCTTTCTATTGCCTCACTCAAGTTACTGATTGCATATAGTTTAAATCTTTTTTGAAACGTTGTCAATGATTTTTGATAATATTTTCAATAAAACTGTAAATTATTTACAGTAATTCATGAAAATTATATTTTATTTATTCATTTTCTTTTCAAAACACTTTCTCTTCGGTATAATAAAGACAATTCAGGAAGTGAGGCGTGCCTATGTATAAAGAAAGTGCTAAGCTAGTTTTATATCGCAATTTTGGAAATGACAGTATCTTTCAACAGTTATGTGAAATTTGTCGTGATTTTGATGAAGGACAGAATAAGGAAAGTGTCTTAATTGAACGTATCTATGTACAAATCAAAGCTCTTTTGGATCTTTCAACGAGTTATGGCTTTGATGATAATTTATGGCATAATTATCTGACATACCTATTACTGATGAATGAAAATTCTTTTTCTTTAGTCAGTGAAAAACGAGGTGCTCAACAAGGGAGTGTGAATCATTTCGCGAAAAATGATTTTAAAATCTTTAAAAACTTGTTTGATTATGATTTTTCAAAAATGGAAGAAACCCTGCAAATCGATTGTTTCACCATCATCACCCAGTATCATGCCATTGAAAAAAAAGAACGCATGTATAATAAAAATGTCTCTGAAATGGTCCGCAAGATCAGTAAACAAATTGAACAAGCCAAAGATGAAGAAGATATCTTTCACATCATTACCGACTTTTACGCCCAATACGGCGTCGGTATGTTTGGTCTGAATAAAGCCTTTCGTATACAACCCAATATTGATGGCAGTGTAAAGTTCTTACCAATCAATAATATGGAAAATGTATATCTAGATGATCTCATCGGCTATGAGCTTCAGAAACAGTTGCTTGTGGATAATACAAAAGCTTTTGTGGAAGGACGTAATGCGAATAATGTATTATTATATGGTGACAGCGGTACCGGTAAATCCACATCCATTAAGGCAATCGTCAATGAATTTTACAAAGATGGATTACGCATGATTGAGATTTATAAGCATCAGTTCCAAAATCTATCGGCCATTATCTCACAGATTAAGAATCGTAATTACCGTTTTATCATTTATATGGATGATTTGTCTTTTGAAGAGTTCGAAATTGAATATAAGTTTTTAAAAGCCGTGATTGAAGGCGGTGTCGAAACTAAGCCAGATAATGTACTCATTTATGCCACTAGCAACCGACGTCATCTCATTCGGGAAACATGGGGCGATCGCAGTGATATGAGTCAAGATGAGCTGCATCACAGTGATACCATGCAGGAAAAACTATCCTTGGTTGCTCGCTTTGGTTTAAGTATCTGTTATGAGCGCCCAAATCAGAAAAATTATTTCCACATTGTAAAAGAATTGGCAAAACATTATCCTGAAATTACTTTGACAGAAGAAGAATTGCTTGCCGAAGCACGTAAATGGGAATTGAGTCATGGCGGTATGAGTGGTCGAGCGGCACAACAATTGATGAATGATCTGTGTGCAAGAAGCACGGTTGAAAAAACCTAAGCATTCTTTAAAATAAAATTGACTTTTGTTCAGCATATCGTTTCCAGTATAGCAAAATGTAAAAGGAAGTTACAAACGCATCCATGCACGTTTAAAACTTCCTTTTTTAACATCGTAGTTTCTATGTTGGCGATGAGCTTACAACTTAAAATCGTTGAATCAGCATAAAAAGGGATCCATCCATGGCAATGGCTTGACCTATTGCTGTTTTCATACGCTTTAATGTTTCTTTAATATCACTTTCATACCCTGTTGTATAGCGATATCCGGGTTTTTTAACCAATTTCTGATAAAATGCACTTTTCCTCAACTTAGACAGACGTTCATACACGGATAAAAGCAACTCCTTATCCTCCACCACCATCCAATATCGTTCATTCTCATCCTGACGCAGGATAAAACGCACACTTTTCTCAATACTCTTTGTAGTTAACATTTCCCATATACGAAAGAAATCTTCAAAACGACATATGAGTATTTGTTTACTGATTGCTTTTCGATCAATTTCAAAGTGCCATATATCATAATACGAATCGTTTTGTTCAGCCTCAATACGCTCTAGGGCATGTACGACATCTTGTTCTACCACATATAGTTCTTTCATAAGGTTCTCCATTTTCTTAGCTTGTATAGACAGGATGATATCTTGCAATAAGCACTCTTTAGATTCATTTGCCATACAGCTATTTGATTATTCATAGGTGTAATAGTAATCATAGGATGATAAATTTTGTGTTTTTGTTAAAACAATTCCTAATATCTTTGATCGGCTGCGTTCTAATTGCCGTATCGAAGATAGTGCTATGTCTTTTTTTGTATCTTTCATGGATATGACAAAAATAGTTCCATCACTGACATTACTTACATAAAAAGTATCACTGATCATACTGATAGGAGGACAGTCCAAAATGATGAAATCATATTGTTTGGATAAAGCCTGCAGCAGCTTCTTGAATTTGGATGATCCTAACAATTCTTGAGGATTTGGCACTTTACTTCCAGATGTCAAAACGGAAATAGCATTCTCACAATCCGTTACTGTAACTTCTTGAATATAAGTGCTTAAATCCGGCTGTTTATCGATAAACACCAGCAAATCAGATAAGCCTACTTGATTACTGATTTGAAAATAACGATGCATTTTCGGTCTGCGTAAATCGCAATCGATGACCAATACCTTCTTATACTTTGCCGCATACACTTGCGCAAGATGAAAAGCCACTGTTGATTTTCCTTCATTCGCACAGGAAGACGTAATATTAACAACTTTGATCGGTTTTTCTACTGCGGAAAACTCGATGTTCGTTTTCAATTTACGAAATGCTTCCATGTTATCAAATTTATAGGTATTTTTATTTTTTGACATATGCTTTGACCCTCCTTTTGATGCTTTTTCTTGGATGATTCTCTTGGTTTAATTCATCGACAAAAGGAATACTTCCCAACACCGGATAACCAAAATATTCTTCCGCCTGATCACTGGATTTAATGCGATTATCAAGCAAAAATACCAAGATGAAATAAATATAGGATAAAGCAAAGCCAAAAATACCGCCTGCAATACTATTCAATTTAATGTTTGGCGAAATATAATGCGTTTGTAAGGTAGCTTTATCAATTACTGTGATGTTATCTATTTCACTGATTTTCATCATTTCTTGTGTAAAAACAGCAATGGTCTCTTTCACAATGTTTTGGGATAAATACGGGTCCTCACTATTTGCCCTTATGGTGATGATATTGGAATTATCTTCGACATTTGTTTGGATAGCTTTGCTACATGTACCATCCGCCAAATGCAGCTTTTTATCTACCTGTGACAAGACGGTTGTCCCCTGCAAGATTTTTTCATAATCTTTTACCAAATTACGATTCGTAATGACGGTTTGATTATCAATAATTCCTTCCGAGGTTGTCTTTGGTTTTAAATATATATTGGAATCACTCGCATACTTCTTTGGCAATATACACAAAGAAACGACCATTAAAAACACCATACACAGCAAAGTACAAAAGAGAATGACTTTGTAATGCTTTTTAAATATCCCGATTAAATCATTTAAGCGAAGCTTTATTTCTTTTTCATCCATTTATTACACCTCTATATCTTTCTGATACGCGATTTGCGTTAAAACAACAAAACCAGTCAAATCTTCAACTTCATCCTTTGATTGAAATGTATTGTGCTGGCGCTTTCGTATGTAGAAAACAAGCAAGATGAGGAAAGAGGAACTTAGGGCACATAAGAGATAACGAACTATGCTCTCTTGGGTGGTCTCTTGATGCTTTGCTACTTCTTCATTAATTTTATACAATGTTTTATTATGCTTTTTAAAATCCTGCAAGATGCGTTTTTCAATACGCTTGTCTATTTTTAAGACATCCTGTTGCTTTTCAGCTTGAATCGATATATGTAAAACACTTCCGCTACTTTTTGCATGATATTTGACCGTTTTCACATGCATCTTTTCCGCTATCTCCATATGAGCGTCATCACTATTGATCATATAGCTATAATCTGTTAATAACCCCTGATTGACAAGAATCGTATTTGCATTCACTGAAGCATTAGGACTGATTTCATTTTGCAAATAATATGCCACATCACCATAATAATCATCACTTATTTTATATTGACTTGCAAAGATCATCACCGCTATAAGCATAATGGTTTGCAAATAGTATTGACGTTGCTGCAGGATATCTTTTATATCCGCTAAAAATTTTTTAGGCAGCTTAATACGATGGTGCCCTGTTTCTATTTCTAAAGGCAATAATACGAAGATAATCAACCCATTTGCCACGCTTAATATTGGGTTCATTAATGAGAAAAAGCCAATGGCAAGCATGCATATGATACAGGCTCCCTTCTGCATGCTACGATATCGTATCTGCTTTAAAAAGCAACGGATGCTCAATATATAAAAGGTCACACCGATACCGCCATAGTATGCAAAATCGTCTAATATTTGACTATGTAAGCTAATGAGCCCTTGAACATTGCTGTGATGTCTTCCTATGCCAAAGAAGGGATGGGTAATGAAAGTATGCAAGCTGTCTTGATACAGTGTAAGACGACCAGACATCGTGATTTCTGATTGAAATTGATTATCCAACATATGTAGGATTTCTAAACCACGTTTCTTGATCATCTCATCCGGTATTGAAGAAACTAAAGCATTGCAGCCATTCATGATCGCATCGGAATTTATCACAAAATAGAGAAGCAGTATGCCAAAGATAGCCAATATACATAGAAAAAGTTGTTCATTTCGCTGTCTCAAATAATATAACAGCATGCCTATCAAACTACATGTACATATGATGATTGATATCATAGAGGAAGACAGAATAATGGTAAAATAGGTACATAGAGCAAGAAGCAAATGTAAATAACGAATGCGTGTTTTGATCGTTAAGTAACGATGTAAGAATAACAGACATAAGACGATTTCCCCTAATAGCTCCGTGGTGGTAAAAATATTTAATTGTGTGACGTTACCTGCAAATTGACCACCTGTTACATATTTTGATAGATATGGATCTTGGATGAGTTGAATGAAATTACTGAACATATTGATAATCAGAATTCCATAGAGCACTCTTTTGCATGTATTTTTTTCTGCCATTTGCATATGATTGCGATAATAATCATAAAAAATTATACATAGCCAAAAGGTCAGACAAGTATACAAATTTCCGATATTATTATCTGAGATGTGTAAGATTTGTAATAACATTAAATAAAAGATCCAAAAAAGCAGAAGCAGATGCATGAGACGAAAAGTCAAAAAATAAGTTGCATCGTGCAAGAAGGCTGTCACAAACCATAACAGCAGCAGACCAATCATGAACATATACGATGTGTTATGCAATAGAATAGGCGTAAAACTGATGCATGCAATACTAAGAAAGAACAGTTTGTTTATAAAATGCATCAATTTCTGGAAACTGTTATTCATACACGTGCAAAGCCTTTGTTATTGCTTGCTTTGTATACATTCCCATAAGCAGCTTATCACGTAAACGTAAAAGATTATCTACATATAGCTGATAGGTTGATGAATGCATCGTTAGGATTCGACCTTCTATTTCCGTTAAACTATCTACGACAAAACCAATGTTGTGCTGTATTACAAATGGTGCGATTGCCGCTTTTGACCATGTTATAATTGGCAATAATGAAACGATATATAAGGATAATTTATGTGGATTATTATAACGCATATATTCTCCATTTAACCCACGACAGCCATTTAAATCATCACCATCCCAAATGAGTCCAAAGCTTCCCTTTAAAGCAGCCGGTAATGTATTCGCCGGATATGCTCCTTCATATAAAATATGTCTGCTCTGATTTGCCTTTATATATCTTCCATATAAACGAAAAATAAGATTGTCCAAATGATGCAATTGCGATATAAAATGACTTTTTTCTAAATTGCCCGCATAGACAATTTCCTTTGTCAGCTTTCTTTGTTGCCAAGGTATGGGATTGCTTAGATAATCAAATACCATAAGTTCTATGATGTTCCCTTGAAATCCAGTTTGTCTGATCAGTTTTGCCATCACGCTATTATGAACAATCAGTGTATCCATTGACGTAAAGTTTTGCAGATCTTCTTGCAGCAAACGCCCACAACGTATGGATTGCAAATCATGGATCAAATAGATAATTCCTTGTCCTTTGCTGCGTCTTAAGATTTTCTGATTCCATCTACTGATGGGATATTGGACAATCAAACGCTTGTCCTTTTTCTTAATAAAAGTCAGTTTAATGCTTTCTAATAATCGTTTCATCCGACTTTTTTCATAATGATGCAAAAGGGCTTCGATGCCTTGTTCATGCAGAATCTGACATACATCAATACGCGCTTTACTGCCCGCATCAACACCTTGCACATCATAATCCTCTAACTGATATATGTTCATTTTATCATCTCCTTCAGCCTACGTTCATAAGATACAGCCGCTGTCTCAATTGACAATTCACGAAACACCATTTTATCGTTGTTATGTCTGCACATACGAGGCAAGTTCATAATTTTTTCAGCCCATTCTTCCTTGCTTTGAATGGATGCTCGCAGGCAAGTATGTGTGATATCGGTTTCCTGAGGAATCGTATCTGATAAAATAACTTGCAATCCATTGATTTGTGCTTCAATTGCCGATATACAAAAACCCTCATAGAAGGAAGGCACCAATAGGATGTCAGACATATCGAGTAAGGCACAAACATCATTTCGTTGCCCAAGGAATGTAATTTGCTCTTGTAAACCTAATGACATAGTCAAAGATGTCAACGCTGCTTTTTGTTCCCCCTCACCGACAATGACCAAATGATATTGGTCATCTAACAACTTCATTAGACGAATAGTGAAGGCGATGTTTTTCTCTTTGGATAAACGTGAAATTACAAGCAATACCCTTTTGTGCTGTAACTGATAATGACGGCGATATTGGATACGTGTGGCTTCATCAAATTGAAAATCAGAAAGAGACATGGCATTGTACATAAGAAACCCATGTTCTTTCCAACGTTTTTTGCCATACAACAACTCTCCACACGTTGGCCCTGTCGCATAATAATCATTTGCCATATGCACATTCAGAAATTTCATCAGGCGAATCATGAGATTTGGTCGTTGTGTTGTCAAAGCGTAGGTGGAGTGCGCATGGGTAATACGCAAAGGAACGTTATGGAAACGTGCAATCAGTAAAGGGAAACATGACAGATAGCCTTGATGAACATGAATGACATCATACGCACCGTGGGCGATAATGTTATTCATGGCAACCAGATTTTTTCTTAACGAAGTATGTTTGGAGGGAATGCGATATATACGAATACCTAATTGTAAAAATCGTTGATAAAGCATACCTTGCTCATTCTCATCATGCGTCATAATTTCAAAAGTGATATCCCTGTCCTTCATATAGTGAAGATAGCGATAAAGCATGGTTTCAATGCCACCGCTTTGCAATACAGATACGACATGTAATACCCTCATATACGCATCACCTCAATCACTTGATCCTTTTGCGCAATTGCTTGTGCAAATGTTTGTAACTCTTCCTCAGATACACCTTCATATGCAGGTTGCGTCATTCCCAATACTTGATATTTCTTTGTCGCTAACTTATGTATTGAAAATAGTTCAATCTTTTCAAATTGGTAATTGGGTAAAAACCGTTTGATAGCTTCCAAATTGGCATTTGTGAACGTGTAAGGTTTTACTAACGGAATCCGTAGGATGATATGTTTTTGCTGAGCAGTTAAGTAATTTAGATTTGTTATATACTCATTTAAATTCCCTTTTAGCTTACTGATGCAGGCAGGTTCTAAACTCTTTAAATCCACATACCATGTATCCACATAGGGAAGCAGCAATTGCAACTGTTTTAGCGAAGCATATAATGAGGTTTCCACACAAATCGTTATTTGTTCTTTTTTTAAGGCTTGCATGACACCTATCAAAACATCTGCTTGTAACAATGGCTCACCACCACTAAAGGTGACACCTCCATCAGCTTGATAATACTTTCGATCTTGCAAGCAGGCCGCAAGACATTCTTGCACATCGATCCTTTTTCCAATTGAACGCATAGCTAGACAAACAGCATTTGACTTACGACTGGGGCAAATTGGATAGAAACAGTTATCCATATCGATGGCCATTTGTTCTTGCAGCGATTGTGTTTCCGGATTACAGCACCAAGGACATCGCAATTGACATCCCTTTAAAAATATCGTCGTACGTATACCAGGACCATCATGAAGGCAAAAGCGTTGTATGTCAGTGATACACAGTTTCATATTCTTCACACCTCCTTATGACAATATCCTGATAGCTTTTTGGTAAATCAATGAAATACGCACTGAATCCCCATACGCGAACAATCAAATCTGCATGCTTATTAGGATGTTGCTGTGCATCCAGTAAAACATCTTTTTGTAATACATTCATTTGCAATTGAAAGATTCCCTGATCCAAGGCACAAAACAACAGTGTCCGACATTTATCTTCGAAATTATTCAATAATTGAGGATTCATCATGATATCTACCACATTACCATTGCACCTGCCATGATCATAATGTAGTTTTGCCGCAAAATTTAATAATGACGTATAAGCTCTGCCTGCGATTCCGGAAATATGTGTCATGAAAGGCTCTCCATATGCGCGCCCATCCGCCGTTGCAGGAAAGGTAGCAGCACTACTTACATAGCCTGGAGAACTAAGACCAAAAACAAAATGACCGCCCCATTGATTTTTTTCTTCGGCAAATACTTGTGCTGCATAGGCCGTTATTTGATTGATGCGTGAAATCATCGTTTTCTGTTCATCATCACCAAAAACACCTTTTTGTTGCAGAAAATAGCGAAATTGTTCTCCATATTCTGCATCTTCTAAATACATTTGCAATTGAGCAAGCGTGAAAAGTTTTTTCTTATACACGAATTCTTCAATATTGAAAAGAGCATTTATCGCATTGCCCATAGCCACCGTGGTAATACCGGTGTTATGGTAACAGGCACCACCTTCTGCAACATCCTTTACAGACTGCCAACAACCATCAATACATAAAGATAAAAATGCATCTTTTTCATATACCAATGCTTTTGAAGCCTGACAAATTCTTAAAATTTCTTCCTTTAAGTAACTAAAATATCGTTGATAGACTTCTTCTATCGTCAAAAGATCATCGTTCATAAGTTTTACGATAGGAACAAGGAAATTCAGAATCGATGTATTATTTTGCGAACTATCTTTTCCGATAAGCAAAGGTTCCCAACAAGCGGATGTTCCATAATGCAAAGCATCAACTTGTGCAATACCTGCTTGTTGCAAACAAGTTAGAATAACATCGTCATTACTTAGCAAAGGCGATCCATTCCCCTTTTTTAGAACCCTAAAAATTTGTTCCTTTATGACATTAGGGCAGGTTTGGGTATATCGATACAACAGCTTTGGCTCTGGTTTATCATATTTTTCAAAAACTTGTAAGATAAGCTTCGTAAAGGCCGTATTCGCTTGGAGATCTTTTCCACCAAGAATCAAAATTTGCCCCGTATCCCCTAATAACTCACTGCTTTTAAACCAATAATCTTGATGTAAAATATGACAAAACTCCAAAAGCATAGACTTTGCTTTTTCTTCTGTGATATACCCAGTCTGTAAATCCTGCTCATATAATTGAAACAACAATGCATCAAAGCGTCCCAATCCAACCAATTCATGACCGCTTTGCCAAAGCATCTGATTCAAAAACAATATTCTTTGCATCCCATCTTGTAAATGTCTAGCTTTACCCTGCGCCATTTCGGCAAACAGCTGCTGCAAATCAAAACGTTGCATAGCATGAAGCTTTGTGCTGATTGTTTCAATTTGTGTCATGATAGCTAATAACACGCAGTTTTGCTGTTTTTTAAATGATGTATTGGGTAAGTTCTCGCCTTCTGCTAACAAGGCTTGAAAACTATTTTGAATGAATTTTTCATATGCAATCGTGATATTACTAAACACATGATGTCGCTGGCTTAAGGATAGATAGGGATTTATATAATAATAAAAATATTGATAACACCCTTGTTTGTGAAAGGATGCTTTTTGGCATAAATTTTG
The DNA here is from genome assembly GCF_964249515.1 of Eubacterium sp. 3_1_31. Taxonomy (NCBI): domain Bacteria; kingdom Bacillati; phylum Bacillota; class Clostridia; order Eubacteriales; family Eubacteriaceae; genus Eubacterium; species Eubacterium sp. 3_1_31. The sequence goes on along the minus strand of NZ_CAXUBY010000005.1, from coordinate 13,163 downwards.
GAAGTCTTTTGCTGCATCATCACTTCTCATCACGATTCTTGTTTTTAAGAAAGCCTTGCATAAAAACAGCAAATCGTTTTCTCTTTCAAATAAACGCTGATGTTTCTGATACAACTTTTTGATATGCTTTAAATATTGGATAAACCGAAAATTACGCCAATTCATATCCATCAGACCTCCTTTTTACACCTACCCAGCTTTTGCGACAAGAAGTGTAACATATTGCCAAATAAGGTGTCCTTGCTTATATATAAAGCTATTCCATAAGAAACACTCGCCATAACCCCCACCAATACCATATAAAGGATGATGGGAATATCCAAAACGTTGATCCAAATGATGCAAAGAAACATAATGCCGGCACATAAACCATAATGAACGCATTCTCTGAAAACTTTGCGAAATGCTATCTTCTTGCGAACGATATAAAATTGCACTGCGGTAATCAAAAACTCTGCACAGACACTTGAAAGAATTGCCCCTTTGGCAGCAAATTGCGGTATCAGTAAGGCATTCATGATAAAATTTAAAACAGCTCCTAACACTACCGTGCATGTAAATGCATTTTGTCTTCTTGTAGATATTAAGTATTGCATGCCGGTAACATTATTTAAGCCAATCAGCAACAGCAAAGGTGTACTCCATTTTAATAAGCTGATTGCCGCATCATAAGATGGTCCTAAAAACCATGGGATAAAACGATTGGCAATGCACAGCAATAGAAAAATCGCAGGCATTGCTAATAACAATGCAAATTTATAGGATATATAAAGATAATGAAGAATCTTGTCGTCCTTATCTTCTGCCTGAATACTTGCAATGCGTGGCATCATGACCGTGCCAAGGGATGTGATAAAGATGAGAATCAGACGAATGATTTTCTGTGTCTGATCATAATATCCGGTTTGCGCATAGGTAGATAAATACCCTAACATGGTCCTATCGAATAAGGTGTAGATCTGCATGGCAATCTGAGGTAAAAATACCATGAAAATAGGAAAAAGATGACGTTTTAAATGAAGCTTTGTAATATTTGATAACTGCATCGTTTTATGTAAGGCTAACCATAAAGATAGATTAGCGATGAGTCCAACCATCCCCAAACATACGATATACAGCCACATATCAGCTTTCCTTCTGATAAATGTAAAGATACAAATTGCTCCGATGAGCTTTACGGCTATATTACGAAATGTGATATAGCGAAAATCTTCCATTCCTTGATAATACCAAGAAATATCAAACACATTCGCGATAATTTCAATCATCTGCAGTAAAAACAAAAACTGTAATTCCTGTACCTGTCGCAAATACAATACGTATACTATGATGCTTACCATCAGCATTAGACAGCGAATAATCAGTATTTCTAAAAAGACTTGCGAACGCGCTTCTTGTTTATTTTGATAATAAGCGATTTCTCTTTGTCCATACAACCCGGTTCCTAATGTTCCAAATAAAATAAAATATGAGCTAATCGATTGTACATAGCTTAAACTTCCTATTCCTTCAGCACCAAAAACTCTTGCCAGATAAGGGGTCGTCAACAAAGGAAGGAAAATAATCAGAATTTGATAAAGGGTGTTATAAATATAATTGCTAATTAATCTTTTATGCATCGCTTTTCTCACACAGCTGAGCAAAACATTTGCATGCCTCAGCTACGATCTGATCTATGTTATAGTATTTAAAATTTGCTAATCGTCCTAAAAAAATAACATCCTTTTCCTGTTCTGCCAATCTCTGGTATTGTGCTAATATCGCATTTATTTTAGGTTGTAAGATCGGATAACATTGGATTCCCTCTTGCACGGGAAACTCTTTCAGTATGACCGTGTGCTTATGTTCTTGGCCCGTCAGCTTTTTAAATTCGGTGATACGTGTGTAATCATAATCATTGGGATAATTGATTACCGCTGCTTGTTGATACGATGGGGTATCATGTGTTTCAAAAGCAAAACGTAAACAACGATAAGGAAGGTGCCCATAACAATAATCATAATAGGCATCCAATGGTCCTGTATAGATTAGTTTTTCATAGGATATTTCATCTTTAATCTGTTGATAATCTGTATTCAGAAGAATATGCATTTTCGCATTTAACATTCGCTTCATCATGGCTGTAAAGCCGGCTTTGGGAATTCCCTGGTAACGATCAGAAAAATAACGTTGATCATTATTCAGACGAATCGGTATTCTTGAAAAGATGGAAGCATCCAATTCTTTGCATGGCATACCCCATTGCTTTTCCGTATAGTGTTTATAAAACATCTCATATAAATCAGCTCCCACACTGGCTATTGCTATATCCTCAAAAGTTTTGCAAGATTGAGGATCCTGTTGTACCTTTTGAAAATATTGTTGTGCTTTTTCTTTCGTAAACGGCTCATGAAATATTTGGCTAAGTGTACATAGATTTACAGGAAATGGAACATATTCGCCATTTACATAAGAAAGCACTTTATGTTGATATTCATGCCAAGTGGTAAATGTACTTAAGTAAGAAAATACAGATGCATCATTTGTATGAAAGATATGCGGTCCATAGGCTTGTATGAGAAGCCCATTCTCATCATAGCAATCATATAGATTGCCACCTATATGTGATCTTTTTTCAATAATCAAAACCTCTTTATGCAAAACATTTGTAATACGTTCTGCCATACACAAACCGGCAATCCCTGCACCTACGATTACATAATCAAACTTCATCTCTTTTTCCTTTCTGTGGCATATAAAATCCATTTTATTCTATTTCTTATGCATTGTTCAGCGAACATGAGTGTGACATGTCCCTGATAAAATCCTTTGCGATATTTTCGGGGAATACTGAATAGTTCCTCAAGATGAAATAAAGAAAGTTCCTCTTGTATATGATAGTCTTTAAAAACCTGCTTTAGATAGGCTCTACGTTTCCAAAAGGAGGCCTTTGCATCGACTTTACTTTGATTCACGATTTCCTCATAGTAATTCATGAGCCTGCGATAAGCAAAACTCTTTTTTAATTGCTTTGCCAAAGCAGGCTGATGCAACGTGATCTTCTCTAGCAATAGCTCATGACTATGCACCATATCTGTAAAATAATGAGGCATATAGCTTTGCGTCGTCGTCCGTCTGGTTTTTTGATAATGATAAAACGGCTGATTCATAAAAACGACAGTTCGGCATTGTAAAATGTAATCCACCAAAAATTGTAAATCTTCTGTAAACCGCACAGCGGTATCAAACGTGAGCTGTTTTTTCTGAATGAGCTCCTTACGAAATAAACACCGACACACACTTCCTATGATAATCTTCTGTCGTGTATTCGTTATTGAATATTCCGATACCATAGCAGGAACAATTTCCTGCATAACCTTTTCATGTGTGTATTCCTGCTGTTCTTGTGGAAACGGAAACAACATCGGTTGTTTAATATTACGAAAAGATAACTCATAGGAACACATGACTAAATCTACGTCCTTGTGAAATTGTTTCGACATTTCTTCATACATGTGTTTATCAATCGTATCATCTGAATCAATGAAAGAAATAAGCTTACCTTTTGCATGTTGCAGGCCGATGTTACGAGCAGCTGAAGGGCCTTGGTGTGGACAAGACAAATACTGTATGCATGGGTATAATGTCGCTAAGTGTTGACATAGTTGTGCCGTATTATCCGTAGAACCATCATCACAAAGTAAAATTTCCGCAACACCTTGTTGTTGTAAGATTGATTCTACACAAGCTTTTATCGTGCTTTCAGAATTGTACATTGGTACAATGACTGATATCTCCATTTTTTCATCCTCCTTCCCTATTAACGCAAAGTTTCACGCAAGTATTTATTTTTATATAAAACCTTACATACCACTACAAGCACAACAAATACGAAATTACTGAAAAGAAAATACCATATCGTGCTGAAAGGCCATTGCAATATGAACTGAAATAATGGAGATGTCATCGTTAATAATGGCAATTGCAGGATATAGATTCCTATAAAATAAGTTGCGATATGCAATGACCTATGCAATTGTAAAGCAGCTTGCTGCCGATACGTAAAGCAAAGGCAAAGACTGCATATGACCAGTATCGAACCATAAAACATTTCAGGCATACAAGTGTCTATTCGCTCACTTGCTATCAATAGCAGAAAAAGCGTAATAAACACACTTAGCAAGACCTTACTTTTCGTTACGATCATGCACCTTTCCATCCTTTGACAAACATCCGATAAGCAGCCACCAAGCATAAAATAAAATAGCCATATCCACATTCGCAATATTTGTGGTATTCGCATTATGCAAGCATATCCTTGTATTTCACATCCCAAATTAATACTATCAAATAAGATACACAGTAGCCCCAACCACATAACTACTTGAAGATAACGTTTTTTGTGCGTGGTATATAAGCGATATAGTAATGGGGTGATACTGTATAAAAACATCAAGAGATATAAAAACCAAAATTGATAAAAATAACTCCCCTGCCATACATCTTTTATCATCTGTAGCAATGTCATTTGTAAGATAGTAAGAATCCCTTGTTGCCAATAGACAACTATAGCATATAAGAAATTCCAAAACGCAATCAAAGCGATAAAATGCATGATTTTCTTAGATATTTCGCGATAGCTATACGCTCTTCGCAACATCAACTTTCCCGATATGATGATAAAAATCGGTATTGCATAGACAATCGCATTGAAAAGGGTATGTAAGAAAACAGAGTTCATCACAAAATCCAGATGTAGGATACAAACATGTGCAAAAAAGACCAGATAACAACCGATTCCTCTTATGAAATCAAAGTACTGATTTCGTTGCTCATATGCTTGCTGCATAAAACTCCTCTTCTAATCGATCTATCAAGGTATCACTGATTCCACTAACTGCTTTGCGAAAGAATAATGCTTCACTTGCTTTAAGATATGCGTAATCGTCATTACTATATGGCGAGACTTCACCATATGCATTGATTTTCATCACATGCAAAGCTGTCCACCGATGGATATCATCAACATAAGCCGCTTCAACACCTTTTTTAAACGTATGATCACGAAAAGGTGAATTAAAGAGGATCGTTTGAAACAACATTTCATCCGGTGCATATGAAGTTTGAAAATATGTTAATAACTTTGGCTGGGTATCAATCAAATCCATCATATAGCTTGCAAACGCATGCGTTAACGCGTGCCATTGTCCTCCACCATACACCGTATAAGTTTGTCCTTGTAGAATTAAGTCCGTTTTTTTATAAAACAGACGATTCTTTGTAATACCATAACGTAACAGGTGATGAAGAAATCTATCCGCTTTTTTGTTATGGAAAAAAGGCTTCATAAAATGTCGTTGCTGAATCTTAAAATAATCTTGGTTCTTATCCGTGATTGCAAATCCTCTGATAAACTCTACATCGGCATGCTTTGCAAAAAAAGTCTGCAAATCTTTTTGTGCATACAATGGATAATCTTGTCCGGATAATAAAACATAGCGATCATATTTTTTCTGTAATGCGGCACGATACAGTAATAAGGTAGCTTCTACTAAGCTGATATCTCCCCAATAGCACCTTGTGCGTTGTGTAAGGATATATAAGGATGAATAGTCATTTATTTCATCGATGGAGAAATCAGCCTTTTGATCCACATGCAAATACACATCCTGCATTTCACATAACTGTTTTAACAATCGATTCAATTGTTTGACATCTGTATGTGCCAATATTAAATATGCAATTCTCATATGGTATCCTTCCCATCTTCATGTAACCGTCCTTCGTATAAGGTAATATACGCAAGAAACGCTCTATTCTTATCCAAATGAGCCTTTTCTTCTGGAAGCAATTGTATACGCTGCAATGGCTTTTCCTTTAAAAGCTTCAAGAATTCGTTTACGTTATGTACAACATAGCTTCCTTTACACAAGGTTTCTTTACATCCGCCCACATCATAACTAACAATTGGGCAGCCACATGCCTGCGCTTCAAGATTAACACTTGGGTAAGTATCCTCATATGTTGGATTGAAAAAGACATAGCTTTGCTGATACCAGGAAACAAGCTCTTTCACATCGTGTGTTTCTTTATATCCTTTGATATTGGATGGCAATTGATGCAGCTGTTGTTTCGTTAACCCAATCATAACGATTTGATATGCATCTGGAATGTGCTTTGCCAAAGCGATAAAATCATCAAACCCTTTTGCAGCAGTCCATTTCCCAGCAACCCCAAGAATCGTTTTCGTTTTTTTATCCATCGCGGTCTTCCTTGGAGAAAATACTTGTAAGTCAATTCCATTATGAATGGTATAGATTGGATATGCTTGTAGAAAGGAAGCTTGCACTTGCTGCAAAAGCCAATCGGAAGGAGTAATCAAGATGAGATTTTCTATGCCGGTAAAACATGCTTTCTTTTTCTGAAAGCTGCGTGTCATATCGCTCTTTATTGTCTTAGGATAGCCATCATGATGCTGACATTGACGACATTGTGATTGCCATTGCATACAGCCATGACCATTGTAGTGTGCACAATTCCCTGTAAAGCTCCAACAATCATGTAATGTCCAAATTTTTTTTATTTCCGGATGACGTTTTAAATATGCACAAAATAGTGGTAAATTCAGATAATAGCCATGCAGATTATGCAAATGAAGAATATCCGGCTGTAGCCGTTCGAGCTTTTTAATAAAGCGTTTGGTCGCAAAATAGCTGCCAAAACCATTTTTTCCTAAAAAGCGTGCCTTTCCCACATGCCATAAAACATCAAAGATCGTTCCTATTTTTATTGTTTTATAAGTTGCCTCTGCCTTGCCTCTGCCATAAGCAATGTAACAGCTATACCCTTTTTGCTGTGCCATTGTATACAATGTCTTGCATATCCTTCCTGTACTGCCATAGCATACGGTATTCACGAAAACTATTTTTTCCATACGGTTTTATTTATGATGGAAGTATAGGATTGAAGGATTCTTACGACTTTTCCACTGATTGGCTCAATATAATCATAAACAGGCAAGCTTTTTTCATGATGCTTTTCTAATTGTATTGCTAAGGCAACCGCCTGTAATACCTCTTCCTTTTGGATACCGGCAAGAATGAAATTTCCTTTTTCCATCGCCTCAGGGCGCTCGGTACTAGTACGTATGCAAACAGCCGGAAATCCTAAATCGATGGATGAGAAAAAGGCAGCTTCTTCAGGAAGTGTTCCAGAATCACTTACAACAGCCAATGCCTGTATCTGTAATTGATTGTAATCATGAAAACCTAATGGCTTATGAATACGGACACGTTCATCAAAAGAAAAATTCCTTTCCCTAATAAACTTTTCTGCTCTTGGATGACAAGAATATATAATAGGCACATTGTACATATCTGCTAAGGCATTGATTGCCGTAAACACATCATAAAAAGCTTCTTCATGATCGATATTCTCTTCCCGATGCGCGGATAACAAAATATATTGTTGCTTTACTAAACCAAGTTCTTTAAGAATCTTTGATTCACGGATTTGCGTTAGATTCTTCGTAAGAACTTCAGCCATTGGAGATCCTGTTACAAACACTCTGTCTTTTGCTACTCCTTCCGCCAAGAGATATCTTCTGGCATGTTCGCTATAACACAAATTTACATCTGCAATATGATCTACGATACGACGATTCGTCTCCTCTGGCAATCGTTCATCAAAACAGCGGTTTCCAGCTTCTAGATGAAAAATCGGGATATGCAAGCGTTTTGCCGCGATCACACTTAAGCAACTATTGGTATCTCCCAGCACCAGCACTGCATCGGGACGAACATTTGCCATTAGATGATAGCTTTTTGCAATAATGCTGCCGATTGTCTCACCAACTTCATCTTTTGCGGCATTTAAGTAAAAATCCGGTGCCCGCAGCTGCAAATCCTTGAAAAAGATCTGATTCAGTTGATAGTCATAATTCTGCCCGGTGTGTACAAGGATTTGTTCAAAGTATAAATCACATGTTTTGATGATTTCTGATAATCGTATGATTTCCGGTCTGGTACCAACGATTGTCATCAATTTTAATTTTTTCATAAGGGTGTTCACACCTCCTTATAATAGGTATCCGGATAAGTTTCATCAAATACTTCATTTGCCCAAATAATTACTACCATATCCTGCGTTCCCGTATTTTCAATACAATGTAAATACCCCGGTGGTATATCCACTACTTCCATTTTGTTCGCCGAAAGATGATAGGTAAGAAGCTTATGATCATCGTCATAAAGATTGCGCAATTTAACATTTCCTTCGCCGGCGACAACAACATATTTTTCATTTTTGCTCATATGCCAATGATTTCCTTTTACAATACCCGGATGCAAAACATTTACACTCACTTGTCCATAAGTATCCATATGAAACATCTCGGTAAAGCTGCCTCGCGCATCCTGATGCATTGTTAAAGAATACGATAAGTTTTCTTGCGGCAGATAAGACAAATAGGTGGCATATAGCTTTTTAACAAATGCCGTTTGATTAGGCAATGTAAGATTCTGCTGCTCATTTTTAAAGGAATATAAGATATTTCTTAATTCCGATAAACGACACCTCGTTGTTGGTTCTACCTTATAGAAATCAGATTCATCTGCAACCGTTGCCTTTCCTTGCAGACAATTCAGTATTTCCGTGATGACATCATCAATATAACAAAGCGTGATTTCCTTTTGTTCATCGTGAATCTGAATATCCTGATTTCTAGCAAGGTGGTAACACCAAGTTGCTACGACACTGTTGTAATCAGGGCGGCACCATTTCCCATATACATTCGGCAGACGATATAGATAAATTTTATTACCGTTTTTTTGCCATAGCGATCTTAAGCAATTTTCAGCTGCACGTTTGCTTCTTCCATAATCATTATCTAGCACTGCCTGAATCGATGAGGTCATTAAAATGGGACATGTATTCCTATGCTGAATTAATTCATCACAAATAAACTGTGTGAATCCTTTATTCCCTTCTTCATATTCTTGTGCTTTCTGTGGTCGATTGACACCGGCTAAATGAATGATGAAATCACAATCCGTCAAGTATTCTTTTAAGTCTTCTATCGCATCACGGCGATCATAGGTATACAACTTCAGTGGTTGTAAAAACGACAGTTCTTTACTTTGTAATACATGTATTAAATTTCGGGCAATAAAACCATGAGCTCCAGTTATTAAAATGTTCATGCGTATTGATGCTCCCAAGTACGCAACTCTTGTTGTACATAAGCCACTTCCAATAGCTTGGCTTTTACTTCCTCAGTATCCATAAGAACTGTCGTATCGGAATTAAAATGGGATATGCGAACATGTTCATTACTGCCCGTATAAAACTTGTCATAATTCAAATCCCGCTTATCTACCGGAACACGATAGAAATTACCCAAATCAATCGCACTTGTACATTCCTCATCCGTTAATAGTGTTTCATACATCTTTTCCCCATGGCGGATGCCAATGATTTTGATAGCATTATCGGCATGGAATAATTCTTTTAATGCCTCTGTTAATACTTTTATGGTACACGCAGGTGCCTTTTGCACAAAAATATCGCCACTTTCACCATGATTGAAAGCAAAAAGCACCAAATCAACCGCTTCTTCTAAAGTCATTAAAAACCTTGTCATATTGGGATTGGTTAACGTCAATGGCCGACCTTCTTTGATCTGCTTGATAAATAATGGTACTACCGATCCTCGAGAAGCTAATACATTCCCATATCGTGTACACATGATACTTGTTTTACGTGGATCCACGATGCGACTTTTCGCCGTAATCACTTTTTCCATCATCGCTTTACTTGTGCCCATGGCATTCACGGGATAGGCTGCTTTATCTGTGCTTAAGCAGACCACTCGTTTCACTTGATACTCAATTGCTGCACTTAACACATTATCTGTACCTATGATATTTGTTTTCACAGCCTCTAACGGAAAGAATTCACAGGAAGGCACTTGCTTAAGCGCTGCCGCATGAAAGACGAAATCAACACCATGCATGGCATTGCGAATAGAATCAATGTCACGAACATCACCGATATAAAACCGCAATTTATGAAAAAGCACAGGATACTTTGCTTGATATTCATGACGCATATCATCTTGTTTTAATTCATCTCTGCTAAATACACGTATTTCTTTGATATCCGTTTCAATAAATCTTTTTAAGACCGCATTGCCAAAGGAGCCTGTACCTCCCGTTATTAACAACACCTTATCTTTAAATATGCTCATCTTTTAACACCCTCATTTCTTTTATTAATTGCTCAATCAAGACTTGTTTATCAAAATGCGCCTTTCCATATGCTAGTGCATTCTTGCATAAACGATCATAACGTTCCTTGGGACATGTTAAGAATTGTTTGCATACACTTGCTAAACCAGCAGCACTGATTTCATCTGTCACGATTCCTGCTTCTGCTTCTAAAAGAATACGTTTGCTTTCTCCTTTAACACAACCCACGATGGGGACACCACATGCCATATACGTCTGCAATTTCGCCGGTAACGCCATCTTAAATACATCATCATCCTTTAAAATTAATAAAGCAGCATCTGCACTCGCTAAATATTGAGGTACTTGTGTTTCTGGTATCCAACCATGGAAAATTACACACTTTTCTAATTTCCGCTGCTTCACCATCGCTACTAATTTCGTCATATATCTTCCGGTACCGATGAAATGCCATTGCACATGGAAATCTTTGAGCATATCAGCTGTTTCTATAGCGATATCCAATCCTTGCGCTTCACCGATATTTCCGGTAAAAACAATATGAAACGCCATCTCATCAAACAATACCTTGCTTTTTGCAACCTTTTCCACCGTAGCGTATTGCGGCCAAAACATGATCTTATCACTGCTTGTCCCCAAATATCTTTGAATACTTTGCTCATAGCTTTTTGAGGAAATTAAGATCTTATCACAAGAACGATAAATATAACGCATTAGTTTATCTAATATGCAGACACAAAGCGAATTTTTTAAACCGGTAATAGCTGTTACATATTCCGGCCATAAATCTTGTACATTTAAGATAATCGGGATCTTCCATTTTTTCTTCAAATAAATAGCGGGCAATGCTGAGGTAAGTGGTGATACGCCAAATACATACAACAGATCAAAGTTTTGTTCTTCAAGTATTTTACTTTTCTTTATCGCTTGGTAAGCATAGCTTAGATAATTGCGCACAAGTTGTAGGCTGCCTTGTCCTCTTGGTCGCATATTGCAACGATATATGGAAATATTCTGCCACTTTTCATCATTGTTCTTTGTTTTACTATACCCTTGATAATAATGTCCTTTGGGATAATTAGGCAGTCCGGTTAAAACACTGACCTCATTGCCTAACTGTTGTAAAGTTATTGCCAGATCGTTAATGCGAAAATGCTCCGGCCAGAAATACTGACTTACAATTAAGATTTTCATGATTTCCTACCTTTGACAATATCCTCAATACTACCAGGTAAAGGGCATAAGGTATCTGCTTTCTGATTGCTGTAAATTGTCGAAGAAAATAACTTTTCAAAATTTCTAATGGATAGAAAGACATCCTTTTTTTTCATTACTTTATAAAAAACACCAAGAAACAAGATCATTGCTTCACATAACAAATAAGGCATTCGAATATGATATTTACACCAGCCTTGCGCTTTATAAAAGGTAATTAATTCTTTCGCACTCACTGCCTTTTTATCACTAAGATTATAAATTGTATTTCCATAGGTATCTTTTTCAATTAAAAACGTCACAAACGTTATAATGTTATTTACTGAACAAAAATGAAATTGATATTCCCCATTTTTAAAATAATAAGCCAATGGTATTGGTTTTAATAATATTCGTTTATCAATGTTCAAGGTAAACGCTTCGCCATAAACAGGAGCAAATCGTAAAATGGCATAAGTTAACTGATCGCTATGCGTACGTAAATATTCCTCTGCTTTATATTTTGCGATAGCATAATAACTCTTAGGAGAACACACTGTACTTTCCTTCACCAATGTCTGCTGATGATTTCCATAGACTTCAATCGTTGAGGAAAAAATTAATTTACAGTTTCTCTGTATGCATTCATCAAAAATATTACATGCACATTCATAATTGATAAAATCATAGTTCGCTTTTGAGGTATCCGCATGATTTTTATGAACAAGTGCAGCTAAATGAATAACGATATCCGGTTGGATTCTATTAAATATCGTATGTATAGAAGTAAAATCACTAAGCTCACAAATAAAACCATGCTGTTCATCCAACTGCGCACTTTGCGTTCTATTAATACCGAAAATTTCATATTCCTTAGCAAGTGCTGCGCATAGCTGCCGACCGATAAAACCATTACTTCCGGTGATTAAAATTTTTTTCATAAGGATTTCACATCTCCTGAGTATGTATCTTTTTGCTCAATTGTTACATGATCCTGCTGGATACAACCTTCGACAACACCTGTTCTTCTAAAAACACATGTTATTGTTTTAAGCAATATTTTAATATCAAAGAGAAGGGAACAATGATCAACGTAATATTTATCAAAAGCTACTTTCTCTATAATTGGTAGCTCGTCTCTTCCATTGACCTGTGCCCATCCACTTAACCCCGGACGATACTTATGAACTCCATATTTTTCTCTTTCCGCAATAAGATCATCTTGATTGTACAAAGCAGGACGAGGACCGATAAAAGACATATGACCCAGCAGTATATTGATCAATTGAGGCAATTCATCCAAACTTGTCTTTCGTAAAAAACGTCCTGACCTTGTGATATATTTTTGCGGATCCTTTAATAAATGTGTTGGGCAATCGCTTGGTGTTGTTTCTAACATGGAACGAAATTTATAGATGTCGAATAGATTTCTAGCTCTTCCAACCCTTTTTTGTTTAAAAAATACCGGTCCAGGACTATCACATTTGATCCATATACAGATCATGAGGGCTATGGGGCTTAGTAAAACGAGTGCAAGGAAAGATAAACAAAAATCGAAAAACCGTTTCATAAACTTCTCATACATTTTATTCACTCACTTATCAAAATATTTTTATTATCGTCTTTACAATTAAAAACACCTTAATAACTTGTATTATTTAATTACCCAAGAAACAGGTAATTAAATAATATCTTCCTTTCTTGGGAATTCATTAAGCTATATAATTAGCTTAGGGCTGTGGA
>NZ_CAXUBY010000004.1:0-165765 GCF_964249515.1 Eubacterium sp. 3_1_31 | reverse complement strand
TTTCAGAACAAAGCATAGAAAAAAGAGGTGTAACCTCATAGACTTGTCAATTCAGTCTATTTCGTTACAGCCTCTTTCTTATAAGGAGGATGTCTCATGAAAGTGTTTGTTTATGGTTTTCGAGAAGAAGAACGTGTATATTTTGAAGAATGTGCAAAACGATATGGAATTGCGTATGCTGCATGCAGTAAACGTCCAACCTTAGAAAATGCTCATTTGGCATGTGGTTATCCATGTATCAGCATCTTATCGACACCTTGTGATGCGGCCCTTATTGAATCCTTTCATCGTAAGGGTGTGCGTTTCATTTCAACACGTACGATAGGTTATGATCATATTGATTTGGCAGCTGCTAAAAAAGTAGGTATGGGAATAGGGAATGCCAATTATGCCCCGGAAAGTGTTGCCGATTATACAATTATGCTGATTCTGATGACGCTTAGAAAAATGAAACTTATTATGAAGAGCACGGAATTGCAAGATTATTCCTTTGAATCTGTACAAGGCAGAAATTTAAAGGGGAAGATAGTAGGGGTCATCGGTTGCGGCAATATCGGCACGACGCTGATACGTCATTTGGCAGGTTTTGAATGTGATATTTTGGCTTATAATCGACATATAAAACCAGAACTACTTCCGTATGCGCAGTTTTGCGATTTAGCAACTTTGTTGAAAAAAAGTGACATCATCACACTGCATCTGCCATTGCATGAGGAAACTTATCATATCATTAATCAAGAACGTATCGCTATGATGAAAGATGGTGTGATTTTGATTAATACGGCGCGAGGCGCTTTGATTGATAATGAAGCTCTGATAAAAGGCATTGAAAAGGGTAAGATTCAAGGAGCTGCTTTCGATGTGGTAGAAGGGGAAACAGGTATTTATTATCAAAAACAAAAGGGAAGAGTGTTGCCTTCACGAGAAATGTTGCTTTTAAATAGTTATCCTAATGTAATCTTATCTCCACATATGGCATTTCTGACAGATGATTCTAATCGCGATATGGTCTATCACTCAATGGAAAGCTGTCTTGCGTTTATGGAAGGGGAAGAAGATGCTATGCGAATCTTATAAATACCAATCCAGGATATAGCTTTTTGGCTAAAAGCAATATTTTATTGTTGAACGAATGAAACATGTATAAAAAATAAAAGGTGTAAAGGAAAAATACTTGACACCTTATAAAAATATGGTACAATAAACAAGCATAACGCAATATAGGAGGAAAAATACATGGTAAAATTAAGATTAAAAAGAATGGGTTCTAAAAGAAAACCTTTCTACAGAATAGTAGCTGCTGACTCTCGTTCACCTAGAGATGGACGTATCATTGAAACAATCGGTACTTACAATCCAACAACCAATCCAGCATCTATCACAGTAAATGAAGAATTAGCTGTAAAATGGCTGAAAGATGGAGCACAGCCTTCTGATACAGTACGTAACATTCTGTCTAAACAGGGCATCATGAAACGTCTGCACGAAGAAAAAAACGCTAAGTAAGTATGATTGATTACGAAAAAGTGTTATTGGATCTTGTAACACCGATGGTTGAAGATAAAGCGAGTGTTTCTGTGAAGAAAATGGATACATTGGATGAAAATGAAATCTTATTGTATGTATATGCAAACAGTGAAGATGTAGCCAGATTGATCGGAAGACGCGGTAGCATGGCATCTTCAATTCGTCAGATGATGTCTGTGGCATCAAGAAAAGAAGATAAACGAGTTACAATTAAATTCGAATCTTATTAGGATGCAGGAAAGCATCCTTTTTTCAGGAGGATCATATGAACGAAATCAACATAGGAATACTGGTAAATACACATGGTTTACGTGGCGAAGTTAAAGTGAAACCTACAACGGATTTTGTCGATATCCGTTTTGCGAAAGGAAAACATATTCATATTCAATATCAGCAACAGCTTCTTGATGTCTGCGTGGAGTATGCAAAATGGGCGAAACAGTTGTTGATTGTGAAGTTTGCAGGATATGATGATATCAATCAGGTTGAGGCATGGAAAGGCAGTCTTCTTTCTATCAGCGAGGAACAACTGCATGCATTAGAAGAAGATGAGGCGTATTTCTTTGAATTACAAGATTGTCAAGTATTGGATGAAGAGGGAAGATATTTAGGAGATGTAATCGAGGTGTTAGAAACTAGTGCCAATGCCATCTTGCGTGTTCGCAATGAAGAACGCGAATTTTTAGTTCCATATGTAAAAGCATTTGTGCAGGAATTTAAGCGTGAAGAGAAATGCATTGTGATTAAGCTGATGGATGGGTTATTATGAAGATTACAGTCATGACATTGTTTCCTGAATTTTTTGACAGTTTTGTTACAACCTCTATCATTAAACGGGCAATTGAACGTGAATTGGTTACCTTTGAAACGATTGATTTTCGCGCTTATACGAAAGATAAGCATAACCATGTTGATGATACCCCATGTGGTGGTGGACAGGGAATGGTTTTATCTTGTCAGCCGATTGCTGATTGCCTGAAGGATATTCGTACGCCATCTTCCTATGTGGTGATGTTATCACCGCAAGGAGAGACTTTTACGCAAGCAACAGCACATCATTTTGTGAAAACATATGATCATTTGATTTTTCTTTGTGGACATTATGAGGGTTTTGATGAACGCATTCGCTCGTATGTCGATTTAGAACTTTCTTTAGGGGATTTTGTCTTAACAGGTGGTGAACCTGCAGCAATGGTGATGAGCGATGCCATCATTCGCTTGCTGGATGGTGTGATTTTAGAAGATAGTCATGCGGATGATTCTTTTGAAAATGGTCTTTTAGAATATCCACAATATACGCGTCCGATTGAATTTGAAGGGCAGCGGGTGCCAGAGGTATTGCTGAGTGGCCATCATGCGAATATCCGACGCTGGCGGCTAAAACAGTCTTTAAAGAAAACGCTGGAGCGCCGTCCGGATTTGTTGGCTACACGTGTTTTTACTAAAGAAGAACAAGAATTGATGGAAGAAGTGCGAAAAGAAGCAAAGGAAGATTTGCATACAAAAAATGATAAATCTTAAGAAATATAAAGAATTTGCGAAATTTATGTAATTTCTTTTCAGATGGGCATGAAAAATGGTATGATTATAAGGGAAAGAACCCGAACTTTCCAAAGAGCAGTGTCTTCATGAATGACTGTAAAATTTTACAAATTCCTATTTACAAGAGAAACGAAAGTGTGCTATAATCAATAAGCCTATTGGCAAACGAGGTTCCGCTGGACGTCTTAATTGTTTATGAGCCCAACGTAAATATATTGTAGAAAAGGAGCGCCGAGAGTATGAATTTACAGTTAGTTAATGAAGTAACAAAATCTCAATTGAAGAAAGACATCCCTTTCTTTAAATCTGGTAGTACCGTTCGTGTACACGTTAAGATTAAAGAAGGCGACAAATCACGTATCCAGGTTTTTGAAGGTCTGGTAATCGCACGTCAGGGTGGAGGAATCGCTGAAACATTTACAGTTCGTAAGATTTCTAACCAGATTGGGGTAGAAAGAACTTTCCCAATCCACTCTCCAATTGTTGAGAAGATTGAAGTTGTCCGTCACGGTAAGGTTAGAAGAAATAAATTATATTATCTTCGCGGACGTTCAGGTAAAGCTGCTCGTATTAAAGAAATTCGTTAAGAATGAGAAAAGTCGGGATATGTTCCGGCTTTTTCTTTTATAGATTGTGGAGGAGTCGCAATGCACAAATCTGTGAACAGCAAACACAGACAAGAACGTGACGAGACTCTGGGAAGAGTTATCGGCAGTAATCTTCTATCGTTATTGAAGATTTTTTTGGCATGCTTCGTGCTTGTATACCTTACCATTAATTTTGCTGTAAGACCAATTCACGTCAGTGGACAAAGCATGTTTCCTACGATTGAAGAAGGCGACTTTGCGCTAAGCAATGCGTTCAGTGCAAAATTTCAAGAAATAGAGCGTGGGGATATCGTTATAGCTTATGAGAATAAGCAGATGCATCGCATGATCATTAAACGCGTAATTGGTTTACCGGGGGATCGCATATCTTGTAAAGATGATAAAGTATATGTGAATGATAAGGCATTAGATGAGCCGTATTTAGATAATGAATGGGCAAATGCCATACGTGATACTGTCGATGCATTTACGGAAGATTTTACCGAAGTGTGTTTACAGGAAGATGAGTATTGGCTAATGGGAGACAATCGGATCAATTCACGTGATTCGCGTGACTTTGGACCTTTTAAACGCAGCCAGATCAAAGGAAAGGATGCGTTGGTCATTTTCCCTTTTCATAAGATACATATACCAAAGTAGGTGAGTTCATGCAAAAGAAAAAAACAAAATGGGATAGATTTTATCAAGTTATAGATACTGTGAGAATGTTTGCCGTCTGTATGCTGATCGTCTTATTGATGTTTACCTTTGTGTTGCGAGGTAAGACAATCGTGGGGGAATCTATGTATCCGACCTTAAAGGATGGGGAACAGGTTTTTATCAATGTTGCAGCATCTTATTTAAGCGATATCAAACGGTTTGATATCGTTGTAGTAAAACATGCATCTGATGATGATTTATGGGTGAAGCGTGTTATCGGTTTGCCCAATGAAACTGTAGAATATAAAGGTAACAAACTGTTTATCAATGATTTAGAGGTTAAAGAACCCTTTTTAGACAACACGTATAGAAAACGTATTGAGAAAGAAAAAGGTATGTTTACAGCAGATTATCCTAAGCATACATTAAAAGCAGATGAATATTTGCTGGTTGGTGATAACCGCGTTAATTCTTTGGATTCACGCTCAGAGAGTGTGGGGCCTTTTAAGCGAAGTCAAATACTTGCGAAAGGCATGTTTGTCTATTATCCTTTTGAACAAGCGAGGTATGTAAATTATGGAAAATGATAAGATAAGAATACAATGGTTTCCGGGTCATATGACCAAAGCAAAACGTGAAATGCAAGATAAGATGAAGATGGTGGATTTGGTTATTGAATTAAGAGATGCCCGTATTCCTAATGCTTCCAAGAATCCGATGATTGAAGAATTGATTCAGCAAAAGCCAAGACTCATCATTCTTTCTAAAAAAGATAAGGCTGACGCGGCTATTACAAAGGCATGGATTCAGACTTTGAGCAATGCGTCCACAATGGTCTTAGCTTTGGATATCATAACTGAAAATATTACGCCAAAGATCGTAAAAGCTGTACAGACACTGATGCAGGCGAAAATTGAGCGTATGATACGAAGGGGCATGAAACCGCGTGCGATGCGTGCTATGGTGGTTGGTGTTCCCAATGTAGGAAAATCTACATTTATCAATAAGATTTCAAAGAAAAAAATTGCTGTTACCGGAGATCGCCCGGGTGTTACGAAATCACTGCAATGGTCAAAAATCAATAAAGATTTGGAATTATTAGATACACCAGGTGTTTTATGGCCGAAGTTTGAAGATGAACGTGTTGGTATCTTGTTGGCCATCACCGGTGCTATCCGAGATGAAATATTGCCTTTAGAGGAAATTGCAGCTTGGGCTATGCGCTATCTGTTGCAGCATCATGCGCAAGCATTAACGAAACGTTATGATATCGCATTGTGCTCAGACCCTTATGAAATGTTAAATCGAATTGCGCAAAAGCGTGGCTACATGCGTAATCATGAAATCGATGAAAAGCGCACCATTGAAACGTTTTTGCGTGAATTGCGTGATGATAAGCTTGGTCCAATTAGCTGGGAGGTTCCGGATGCAGTGTGAGAATGCTTATGAAATAGCTTGGTGGAAAGAAGGTAAAAAGAAAATCATTGGTATTGATGAAGCTGGACGTGGTCCTATTGCTGGACCATTGGTTGTAGCAGCAGTCAGCTTTCCTGTTGGTTTTTCGCATGAAAGTATTTATGATTCAAAAAAACTCAGTGAGAAGAAACGCAAGGCCTTGTTTCAAGAAATCATTCAATTGGCTAGTGAATATCATATTAAGATTGTTTCTCCTCAAATAATCGATGAACAAAATATTTATCGAGCAACACAGTTGGCGATGCTGGAATTATCGAACAGCTTTCATGATGCTGATGGTGTTTTGACAGATGCCATGCCCTTGCCCAATGCGTCATTGGATGTCATATCTTTAGTAAAGGGAGATCAGAAAAGTGTTAGTATTGCGGCTGCCAGTATTTTGGCAAAAGTCACAAGGGATTGTATTATGTGCGCGTATGATAAACAGTATCCACAATATGGTTTTGCAAAGCATAAAGGATATCCTACGAAAGGGCATCTTGAGGCAATGCATACTTATGGAGTGATTAACGATATCTATCGAAAAAGTTATGGTCCGGTTGCGGCTATGCAACAATTGGTATTTGATCTTTAGCAGATAAGGAAGCAGTATGTGCCTGCTTCTTTTTTACTAAGATTAGCATAGAATCGCATTAGACGATTGCATTAGAACATCACCTAGGATGAGAAGTTTTGAGAACACTGTGAGTAAATTGTTTGTATTATAAGAAAAATAAGAAAAGTAAGAATAGTGGTTGCAAAAAAATAAGAAAAATAATATAATATGAATAAGAAAGGTGGTGTCAGGATGTTTACATGGGTCAAAGGTAATGTATATACGCTGATTTTGACGTTATATCCCAGTAATATCACGCTGAATAGTAGCGCAGCCGGTTACTTTGAAGATGTGCGATGGTGCATGATTGGTATTGATGCGGAAAACAGTCAATTGGGAATACGTCCGGTAAGTAAGCGCGAAATAGATTTGCATTTAGTAGAAATGGATCAATTGCATAAAATATCACTGGGTAAAGGTTATGCCCGAATCACAAACAAGGCAATCATGGAGGAAATCGCATTACTGACGCATCAGAAGATGGATGGTTTAAAAGTCAATGCTCGCTTTGATGAAAAAGAAAATATGTTGATAGCAGATTTAAAAGACCTGATCAACAAGAATGAGGGGTGAAGAAAACATGGTAGTAATCTGGATTGGCATCAGTATTGCGGCACTGGTAGTAGAATTAATCACACCGACAGCCTTGGTTTCTATCTGGTTCGCCGTTGGCGGTATCATTGCTGTTTTGCTTAGTCTGTTAAATCTTCCTATATGGGTACAAATAGCCGGCTTTGCTATTGTTTCTATTGTCAGTATGCTTGTGGTAAGACCAATTGCATCCCGTTATTTACGTGGGAATACAATTGCCACAAATGCGGATCGCTGCATTGGTGAATTTGGTGTTGTGGTAAAACCGATCATGGCAGATGAATGGGGAGAAGTAAAGGTGAATGGCTCCTTATGGCATGCCATAAGTGTAGATGGTACACCAATTGAAAAAGCTGCAAGAGTGAAAGTAATTGCAATCGAAGGTGCTAAACTGCTTGTTCGTAAAGCGGTTTAACATAAAAAAGAAAGAAGGGTAAATGATGAATATTTTTACAATTATTATTTTAGTAGTAGTGGCATTGATTGTCATTGGGCTGTTTGCCTATTTGGTGCGTATTGTTCCACAAGCAAAGGCTTTTGTAATTGAACGTTTAGGTGCATATCATACAACTTGGAATACCGGTGTACATTTTTTAGTACCTTTTGTTGATCGTGTAGCTAATAAGGTAACGTTAAAAGAGGTTGTGAAAGATTTTGCTCCACAGCCGGTTATCACAAAGGATAATGTAACAATGCAAATTGATACGGTTGTTTATTTTCAGATTACCGATCCTAAACTTTATACTTATGGAGTTGTCGGACCAATTACGGCTATTGAAAATTTAACTGCTACAACATTACGTAATATCATTGGTGATCTTGAATTGGATGAAACTTTGACATCACGTGATATCATCAATACGAAAATGCGTTCAATTTTGGATGAAGCAACCGATCCTTGGGGAATTAAAGTCAACCGAGTGGAAGTAAAAAATATCATCCCACCGCGCGATATCCAAGAAGCGATGGAAAAACAGATGCGTGCAGAACGTGAACGTCGTGAGTCCATCTTACGTGCGGAAGGTGAAAAGAAAAGTGCTATTTTAACAGCTGAAGGTGAAAAAGAAGCAGTCATTTTACGCGCAACAGCTAAGAAAGAAGCGATGATTGCTGAAGCAGAAGGTCAGGCACAGGCAATGGAACGTATTTATGAGGCACAGGCACGTGGTATTGAAATGATCAAGACAGCGAATCCAACCAAGGAATATTTAAGCTTAAAAGGCTTGGAAACCTATGAAAAAATGGCAGATGGCAAGGCTACGAAGATCGTTGTACCTAGTGAATTACAGAATATGGCCTCATTGTTGACAAGTGCTCGTGAAATTCTGATTGACGATGCAGAAAAAGACTTTCTGCCAGATTTGAAAAAGAAAAATTAATTTGTCCTGAGGAAGAGGACATGAAATATCGCAAAACGGGAATTGCCATAGCGTGTAGCTTTTGGATAGCAACAATCTTTCAGCTCTTGTATGTTTTGTACCCACAAAGCTACGCGTTTGGGAAATCTTATCAGCTTTTGAGTGATGTTGTCTGTATATCACTTGTTGTTGCTGTATATTTGCTACAACGCAAGCAATATGCGAAAAAACATGTATCCATACGATTTGAACTGCATGCCGGACACATCTTCGGTATAGCTGGAGCATGCATGAAGATCATGGCCGAATTTGTTGAACATCTGCATACTAGCGCTTTGTTGTTTAATGTAATTGCTATCTTGTTGTTATTGATAAGCATGTTGCTAATGTTGCGTGCTGATTCTTATGAAGAACGTACAGCAATCTTATAAACTATGTTGCATGGGAGCCTTATGAAAATAGGGCTCTTTTTATATTATTTGATAAAATAAAGCACTTTTACGAAAAAGACCTATCTGTGTCGTATATAAAAGTAAGGAGGTTCAAATGATGCAATATCGAGAACAAATTTTAGCTTATGCGATACAGTATAAAGGGGATTGGTATAAGATGCGCGAAGCCATTAAGGAAAATAAAGCATGGAATTTACCAGCATGTTCATGTACCTATGTTACAATTGTCGATCCTACATATCCTTGCAAATTTAGAAGGCTGCAATGTCCACCGTGGATTTTGTTTTATGAAGGTAATCTTGCTTTATGTGAACAGCGAAGTGTGGCTGTCATAGGCAGCCGTCAGCCAACCGCTTATGGAAGTAAGATGTGCGCACAAATCACCAAAATCTTAGCATTGCGCTATTGCATTGTGAGCGGGCTTGCCAAGGGAATCGATGGCATTGCACATCGCGAAGCTCTTGCTCAGCATACAATCGGTATAATGGGGTGTGGATTGGATGTGTATTATCCGAAAGTTAATGCCGATATTCAACAAATCATGGCCAAAAAGCAATTGGTCCTAAGTGAATATCCACCCCATACACCGCCAAAGCCCTATCATTTTCCTTGGCGCAATCGCTTAATTGCGGCCTTGAGTGATGCTGTTATCGTTGTGGAAGCAGGGATGCGAAGTGGCACAATGCTAACTGTTAATGAGGCGCTTTCGCTGGATATACCAATTTATTGTGTACCACATCCGATGGATCAACGAGAAGGAAAAGGAAGCAATACGTTAATTGCACAAGGTGCAATGATTTTAGTAGATGAACAAGATATTCGCATGATTTAGCATAAAATGTTTGACAAATGCTAAAAAAAAACAAATAATAAAAGACGTGTAGTTTAGGCTAGGAGGCTAAAAATGAAAAATTTAGTAATCGTGGAATCCCCTTCCAAATCGAAAACCATAGAAAAATATCTTGGTGGCGACTATCATGTCGTTTCTTCCAAGGGACATATACGTGATCTTGCGACAACAGGTAAAGGTGGCTTAGGCATTGATGTGGAGCATGACTTTGAACCTACGTATAAGATAAGCTCTGATAAACGTGCAGTCGTAAAAGAATTAAAAGATCTTGCCAAAAAAAGTGAACATGTCTTTCTAGCAAGTGACCCTGACCGTGAGGGTGAGGCAATTGCTTGGCATTTGGCAAATGTATTAGAACTAGATATGGAAGAAGAAAATCGTATCATCTTTCATGAAATTACGAAAAATGCTGTAACAGAAGCATTTCAACATCCCCGTACGATTGATCAGGATTTGGTGAAAAGTCAGGAAACAAGACGCATGCTGGATCGGATCATCGGTTTTAAGTTATCAAAGTTATTACAAAGTAAAATAAAATCAAAGTCAGCAGGACGAGTACAGTCTGTTGCTTTGCGTTTGATCGTTGAACGCGAAAATGAAATTCGCGCTTTTAAGAGCGAAGAATATTGGACGTTAGCAGCAAATATCGAAAAAAATGGCAAACAATTCAGTGCCAGTCTGAATAAAGTGGATGGCAAAAAGGCAGAATTAAAAACACAGGCAGATGTAGATGCTATCATTGAACGCTGTGCTGCTTTTGTTGTGTCCGCTATTGAAAAAAAGGTTCGTAAAAAAGAAGCAAGAATGCCTTTTATCACTTCGACGTTACAACAGGAGGCCAGCACAAAGTTAAATTTCGGAGCAAAAAAGACGATGCAGATTGCCCAAAAGCTTTATGAAGGTCTGCCCTTAGCAGATGGGGTGAGTGAAGGTCTTATCTCTTATATGCGTACAGATTCTACGCGTTTATCAGACGTGTTCGTGAAAGATGCTGAATCATATATTGAAGAAGTTTATGGTAAGGAGTATAAAGGTCGTGCACGCCAGAAAAATAATGAAAATGCACAGGATGCGCATGAGGCTATTCGTCCTACCAGTGTTTTCAATACACCGGAAAAAGTGAAACCATATTTAACAAATGATCAGTACAAATTGTATAAGCTGATTTATGCACGAACGCTGGCTTCTTTAATGGCACCGAGCAAAAGTGATGTCGTGAATGCGCAAATTGTTTCAAATGGCTGTGAGTTTAGTGCCAATGGTTCGATTCTGACATTTGATGGTTATTTGAAAGTATATCACGATTATGAAACAGTAAAAGATGAGATGTTGCCACCATTGCAAGAACAGGAACAATTAAAGGATGTGGAATTGGAAGGCAAGCAGCATTTCACAGAACCACCTTTACGTTATAGTGAAGCTCGCTTGATCAAAGAAATGGAAGAAAAGGGCATAGGTCGTCCTTCAACGTATGCTATTATTATTGATACATTGCAAGCTAGAGGTTATGTATCATTAGAACGCCCAAGTGAAGGCAGTAAGACCAAAGTCTTTATCCCTAGTGAACAAGGGGAATTGACGGATGCCAAATTGCAAGAATTCTTCAAGGACATCATCAATGTTTCGTATACGGCAGGCATGGAACATCACTTAGATGAAATCGCAGCAGGAAAACGTAACAACATCGAAGAAGTGCGAACATTCTATAATGAATTTGAACCATTACTGGAAAATGCTTATGAGCATATGGAGAAAAAGGAGCTGGAACGTACCGGTGAAACTTGTCCGGAATGTGGCAGCGAATTGGTGTATCGTATCGGACGTTATGGGAAATTTGTATCCTGTATTAATTTTCCTACTTGTCGTTACACGAAAAGTGAAAATGAAGAGGAAAATACTGAAAGTGAAGAAGTCTGTCCAAAATGTGGTAGTAAGATGGTCATGAAGAAAGGACGCTATGGTTCTTTCTTGGCATGTAGCAATTACCCGGATTGTAAATATATTAAAAGCAATAAGCCAAAGGAGGAACCTGTACCAACCGGTGAAATGTGTCCGGAATGTGGTCATGAACTTGTACAGCGTAAATCACGCTTTGGCACAACCTTCATCGGCTGCAGCAATTATCCTAAATGCCGGTATATCAAAAAAGAGCCAAAAAAGAAAAAGAGTGATGAGGAAACAACTGACAAGAAAAAGGCAGCACCAAAGAAAACGGCTAAAAAAGTCGTGAAAAAAACAGTTAAGAAGAAAGCGACAGAGGTGGAAGCAGAATGAAACAAGTAACCATAATCGGTGCCGGATTGGCGGGCTGTGAAGCCTGCTGGCAGTTGATCAAACGTGGGATCCCTGTGAAATTAGTAGAGATGCGTCCGTTAAAATCCAGTGATGCCCATCACAGTGATCAGTTTGCAGAACTTGTTTGCTCAAACTCTTTGCGCAGTGATTCTTTACAAAATGCAGTTGGTATTTTAAAAGAAGAAATGCGGCATTTGGATTCATTGATCATGAAGGCAGCGGATGCTCACCGTGTACCGGCTGGTAGTGCCTTGGCCGTGGATCGTACCTCTTTCAGCGAAACAATCACTAAAATTTTAAGTGAACACCCTTTGGTGGAGGTTGTTCGTGAAGAGATAACGAAGATTCCTGAAGGTCCGGTGATTATTGCCAGTGGACCATTGACAAGTGATGCTCTAAGTAAGGCAATTCAGGAAATGACCCATGAGGATTATTTCCATTTCTATGATGCGGCAGCTCCTATCATTGAAAAAGAATCCATTGATTTTTCCAAGGCTTATGTAAAATCACGTTATGATAAAGGAGAAGCTGCCTATATTAATTGTCCGATGAACAAAGAAGAATTTGACGCTTTTTATGATGCTTTATTACATGCGGAAACAGCGGAACTGCATGATTTTGATAAAACCTTCTTTGAAGGTTGTATGCCGTTTGAAGAAATGGCACGCCGTGGCGAGAAAACGTTGCTTTTTGGACCGATGAAGCCTGTCGGTTTAGAAAAGCCGGATGGTAGTTTGCCTTATGCAGTGGTCCAGTTACGACAGGATAACGCGATTGCCAGCTTGTATAATGTCGTTGGTTTTCAAACACATTTAAAATGGGGCGAACAAAAACGTATCTTATCCATGATACCGGGATTGGAACACGTGTCCATCGTGCGTTATGGTGTCATGCATCGCAATTCATATTTGTGTGCCCCAAAGGTGTTGCGTCCTACCTATCAGCATATAACGCGGGATGATTTGTTTTTTGCCGGGCAATTGACTGGCGTGGAGGGCTATGTAGAAAGTGCTGCCAGTGGATTGTTGGCGGGCTTAAACATGGCAAATCTGATCAGAGGAAAGGCAGTTGTTACCTTGCCAAGCACCTGCGTAATTGGCTCTATGGTCAATTATATTACGCATGCATCCGCAAAGTATTTCCAACCGATGAATGCGAATTTTGGCATCATGCAGCTAGAAGCCAAGGTGAAGAAAAAAGATCGTAAAGAAGCCTTTGGCAAACAAGCATTGGCAGTTATTGACAGCTATCGGGAATTGTTTGACTGATGGAATCTTATCTGACGCGGTTTTTAGACTATTTAGATACGGTCAATAGCGGGAGTGCACATACCAAGGATGCGTATCAGCGTGATATTACAGAATTTCTGGATTTTCTAAAAAGTGAGAATATCATGAGCTTAGATGATGTAGATCGCATCATCGTGATGAATTATGTGAGTCATCTGCGTGAGCGAGATGGCCGACAGGGAACGATGAAAAATGCCACGGTTGCCCGTAAGCTAAGTTCATTGCGTTCCTATTATCGTTACTTGAATGAGTATGTTGGGGTGCAAAACAATCCGTTCTTATATTTCAAAGCACCCAAGCAAACACGCAGGATCCCGGAATTTCTATTTTATGATGAAATTGCATTATTTCTAGCATCGTTTGATTTGCATGAAGCGGTAGATGTTCGTGATCGTGCATTATTTGAATTGATGTATGCCAGTGGCTTGCGTGTCAGTGAGGCAGTAAATCTACGCTTATCCGATATTGATTTCCATGATAATATCTTACATATCGTTGGCAAAGGAGATAAACAACGCTTGGTTCCTTTCTATGATCTGGCAAAAGAACGTCTCGTTGATTATATTGAACATGTACGCCCAAAATGGGTGAATACGTTGCAACATGAATATGTCTTTGTGAATCAGAAGGGCAAGCCATTAACAAGTCGCGGTGTGCAATATCGCATGGAATTGGCTGCTAAAAAGTGCCATCTGCATCTGCATATTCATCCGCATATGTTTCGTCATAGCTTTGCCACACACTTATTGGATAATGGAGCTGATTTGCGTGTTGTGCAAGAATTGTTGGGACATGCTTCCTTATCTACGACACAAATCTATGTCCATGTGACACAGGATCGCTTAAAAAGTGCATATGAACATGCACATCCTCGTGCCGGCAAAGAAAACACATAGTAAGATCATATTTATGAATGGTGAAGCAAACAATGGCGCCAATTTCTGTAAAAAAATAAAAAAAGCCCTTGAATTAGGGCTTTTCTATGTTATAATAAACAACGGTGCGACGAAGTTCGCATACAACACACATCATGGATTCCGCAGCCCGTGCTTTAGATGCGTTAAGTAAGCGTCAATGATAAGTTGCTGCAGTTTGAAGTGATGGAGGATAAAAACGGAAAGTGAGGATATTTTCATGTCAGTAGTATCAATGAGAAAATTATTGGAATCTGGTGTACATTTTGGTCATCAGACACGTAGATGGAATCCAAAAATGAAACCAAACATCTACGCAAGCAGAAATGGTGTATACATCATCAACTTAGAAAAAACATTAGAACAGCTGGACACTGCGTATGCTGCAATGAGAGAAATCGCTGAAAAAGGCGGTAAGGTATTATTTGTAGGTACAAAGAAACAGGCACAGGCTGTAGTTGTAGAAGAAGCATTACGTTCTGGAAGTTTCTTCGTAAACCAGAGATGGTTAGGTGGTTTATTAACAAACTATCGTACAATCCAGAAACGTGTAAAACGTTTAGTAGAAATCGAAGAAATGGAAGCAAACGGAACTTTAGATCTGTATCCTAAGAAAGAAATCGCACAGGTTAAGAAACAGAAAGCACGTTTGGAAAACTTCTTAGGTGGTATCAAGGAAATGAAGAAACTGCCTAACGCATTGTTTGTTATCGATCCTAAGGAAGAACACAATGCTGTTGCAGAAGCTAAGAAATTAGGTATCCCTGTATTCGCTATGGTAGATACTAACTGTGATCCAGAAATGGTAGATTACCCAATCGCATCAAATGATGATGCTATCCGTTCTGTAAAATTGATCACAACATTGATGGCAGATGCAATCGTAGAAGCAAAAGGCGGATTGTTAAGCGTAGCACACAGTGTTGATGAAAACGAAGAAGATGTAACAATGAAAGATGTTATCATCAATGTTGAAGAGCAGATTGCTGAAAATGAAAGACGTCGTCGTCAGAGAAATGAAGAACGTCGTAACCGTCGTAACAATTTCGATCGTAACCGCAATGGTGGACGTGGAGGCAGAGCTCCTTATCAGAAACGTGAAAACGTAAAACCAGCTACTGAAGCAAAACCTGCAACAGAAGCAAAACCAGCAGAAACTAATACTGCTGAATAATCACGAAAAGGAGGAAATGAAAAAATGATTACTGCATCAATGGTAAAAGAACTGCGTGAAAGAACAGGCGCAGGTATGATGGATTGTAAAAAAGCATTGACAGCGTGTGATGGAGATATGGAAAAATCTATCGACTGGCTGCGTGAAAAAGGTATTGCTAAGGCTGCTAAGAAAAATGACCGCATCGCTGCGGAAGGTTTGACTCGTGCAGCTGTCAATGGAAATACCGGTGTTGTATTTGAAGTAAACTCTGAAACAGACTTTGTTGCTAAGAATGAAAAGTTCTTAGGTCTGTTGGATGAAATCCAGGGTGTGTTAATTGAAAACAAACCTACTGATTTAGATGCTGCTTTAGCATGTGCTGCAAGTGAAGGCACTGTTGCGGATGCTGTAACGACAGCAACAGCTACGATTGGTGAAAAGATTTCTTTACGTCGTATCGCAGTAGTTGAAAAAGCAGATGATGAATTCTTCGGTTGCTATATGCACATGGGCGGAAAGATTTCTGCACTTGTTACCTTAAAGGGTAAAGCTGATGAAGCTGTTGCTAAAAACATCGCTATGCAGATTGCAAGTATGGCTCCACAGTATGTAAACCGTGATGAAATGCCTGCAGAAGTTGTAGAACATGAAAGAAAAGTACAGACTGAAATCGTTAAAAACGATGAAAAATTGGCTAACAAACCAGAAAAAGTATTGGCTGGTATCATTGAAGGTAAGATCAGCAAGAACTTGAAAGATCTGTGCTTGGTAGAACAGGAATTCTTCTTGGATCCAAACATGAAGGTTGCACAGTACCTGAAAGAAAATGGCTGTGACGTTGTAAGCTTCGTACGTTATGCAGTTGGTGAAGGTATTGAAAAACGCCAGGATAATTTTGCTGAAGAAGTAATGAGCCAGGCATTTGGTGGATAATTAACGATAGGGAGAGGTCATTGGACTTCTCTTTTTTTAAGGGGATATCCTTAAAAAAGAATGACGATATGTAGACACAATTACCATAGATATGGAATATAGTTGGATCTTACTGTGCTCGCAAATGAGGATTGGTTTTCAGTTTATTCAGTAAGATGATAGTCTTGTCTGTAAGTATCCAAAGAAAAATGAAAAAAAGGAGAATAGCTCTTCCTTTTTGTAAATCTTTTCTTTATAATATACAGTGGAGAGTTAAAAAAACGACAAAAGTAAAGGTGGAAGTAGACATGTACAAAAGAGTATTATTGAAATTAAGCGGTGAGGCTTTATCTTCACCTGGTAATTCATTTGATCCACAAATTTTAAAAGCGTTGGCAAAAGAATTGAAAGAAATTCATGAGCTTGGTGTGGATTTAGCCATTGTTGTTGGCGGTGGAAACTTCATTCGCGGTAAAATGGCAGAAACGATGGGAATTGAGCGTGTACAGGCGGATTATATGGGAATGCTTGCGACGGTCATAAATGCATTGGCTGTTCAGAGTGCGTTGGAACAAGAAGGCGTGCCTACGCGTGTGCAAACGGCTATTGAGATGCAAAAAGTGGCAGAACCATTTATTGTGCGTCGTGCATTACGTCACTTGGAAAAAGGCCGCATCGTAATTTTTGGCGCAGGTACAGGAAACCCTTATTTTTCTACCGATACAACGGCTGCATTGCGTGCCAGTGAAATCGGTGCTGATGTCATTTTGATGGCCAAAAACGGTGTAGATGGAGTATACAATGCGGATCCTAAAACACATCCTGAGGCTGTTAAATATGATGCTTTAACTTATATGGATCTGATTCAGGAAGGATTGCAGGTCATGGATACTACAGCTACCAGTATGTGTATGGATAATGATATTGATCTGGTAGTATTTAATATGAATGAAAGCGGAAATATTTTGAAA
Organism: Eubacterium sp. 3_1_31; assembly: GCF_964249515.1. Taxonomy (NCBI): domain Bacteria; kingdom Bacillati; phylum Bacillota; class Clostridia; order Eubacteriales; family Eubacteriaceae; genus Eubacterium; species Eubacterium sp. 3_1_31. The sequence continues at coordinate 148,590 of NZ_CAXUBY010000004.1, read as the reverse complement.
GCTGTTCGTGGAGACATTACGGGTACAGTAATTTCAAAAGATCATAGATAAAAAGAAAGGACACGAAACTATGGAACTGTTAGATGTAACGAAACACAAAATGGAGAAAGCAGTAGAGAAGCTTGACGAAAATTTAAAAACGATTCGCACAGGAGTAGCAAACGCATCTTTGTTAGAACATGTACATTTTGAATATTATGGAAGTGAAACACCTATCAATCAGGTTGCTAGTATTAAGGTCGTAGAAGGACGTCAATTAATGATCAAACCTTATGATCGTTCTACTTTAAAAGATATTGAACGTGCAATTGCGACAAGTGACACCGGATTGGTGCCTCAAAGTGATGGTGAGGTCATTCGTTTGAATGTGCCAGCATTGACTGAAGAACGTCGTAAACAACTATCAAAAGAAGCAGATAAGATGGGAGAAGAAGCAAAGATTGCTGTTCGTAATGTACGTCGTGAAGCGAATGATGCAGTCAAAAAAGATAAAGAATTAACAGAAGATGATGCGAAGAGAATGCAGGAAAAAGTACAGAGATTAACAGATGAATTTGCTAAGAAAATTGAAAAAGAAGTCAGTGAAAAAGAAAAAGAAATTATGAAGGTTTAATTGTAACGAAGGGGAGAGCGGATAGCTTTCCTTTTTTTCATGTATAAGTGTAAACAAACATTGTGATTATTTGAAGTTCAGTGATTTAATAAGAAAACGCGACAATTAAATAATCCGAAATTATCCGTTTATGACTGTTTGCAGATTGAAAGAAAAGATGCAGTTTTCGACACTTTTTTAGATGAAATGCTGCGCATAGATACAATGTTTCTATCTTTTATGATATAATATCAGAGTTAAATTATACAATGTAGTTATAGGAGGTTGCTGGACATGGAAGGAAGAATCATCCCGCAGCATATTGCCATCATCATGGACGGAAACGGCCGATGGGCGAAAAAAAGAGGGTTACCGCGAACTGCTGGCCATAAGCAGGGGGCGGAGAATATAAGAAAAATCGCGATAGCATGTAATGAGTTAGGGGTAAAAGCATTAACTTGCTATGCATTTTCTACAGAAAATTGGAAACGTCCAGAGAGTGAAGTAGAATATCTTTGCAAACTGCCTAAACTTTTCTTTCAACGCTATTTAGCAGAGTTAAAGAAAAACAATATTCGCGTTACCTTTTTAGGTGAAATTGAGCGTTTTCCTAACGAGACACGTTCTGTTATTACTACGGCAGTGGAACAAACAAAAGATAATACCGGACTTATTTTATGTCTTGCCGTAAATTATGGCGGAAGAAGAGAAATCACCTTGGCGGCACAACGTTATGCGGCTGATGTAGTACGTGGTATAGCTGATGCCGCAATTGATGAAGAAGCGTTTGGTCATTATATGATGAGTGAAGGTATGCCAGAACTTGATCTAATGATTCGTACAAGTGGGGAACTTCGCATATCTAATTTTCTGTTATGGCAACTAGCTTATGCCGAATTGATTTTCACACCAGTTACGTGGCCGGATTTTGACCGTGACTGTCTAGTAGAAGCGATTGATGAATATACACATCGCAATCGCCGCTTTGGAGGTTTATGAGTATGAAAACGCGAATCATAACAGCTTTTCTTATCATCGCTTGTGTCATTCCTCCTTTGGTGTTTGGTGGTGTATTATTATATGCCTTATTATCATTTATCATTGTTGCGGGTGGTTTGGAATTGATGGCACTACGTGAGCAGAAGGACGAAACATGGCCCTTGCTGATAAAACCTTTGGCAATCGCCTGTGTATTTGCATTAACGTTTATCAAAAAAGATGCCTTATTATTTCCTTTGTTAGGAATCTTTGTCCTTTGCTTTTTATCCCTTCCTGTTTTTACTGAACGCTTTCATGCGAAAGATGGATTTTTATGTATCGCCTATATAACTTTTTTCTTTATAATTGCTAGAGGTTTTTTGCATATATACGATCGCAACCCGTTATATGTCTGGTATATCATTGTCGCCACTTATGGCTGTGATACCGGTGCATATTTCTGTGGTAGATTTTTAGGGAAGCATAAAATGAACCCTCGTATCTCTCCTAAAAAGACTTGGGAAGGTGCCTTTGGGGGATGGTTATTGGGGGCTGCCTTATCTTTTGCCCTCGCATACTTTTTAATTGATACGATGACTTTGCCACAAATCTTAGCAGCGAGTTTGATATTGACGATTACCGGACAAATCGGTGATTTAGCTTTCAGCGCGATCAAGCGTAATTTTGGGATTAAGGATTTTTCTGATTTGTTACCAGGGCATGGCGGTGTATTAGATAGAGTAGATTCCTTGGTCTTTAATTTTATTTGTTTTGACTTAATACTGGTGGTGTTAACATTATGAAGAGAATTGTTTTATTAGGAGCAAGTGGTTCCATTGGTTCCCAAACGATAGATGTCGTATTGCATCACAAGGATGAATTTTCCATTGTGGCGGTAAGCGTCGGTAAAAATATCGAGAAATTAAAAATGCTGTTAGCGAAGATACCATCGATTCAACATGTTTGTGTAGCAGATGAACAAGTAAAAGAAGTCTTACGACTAGAATATCCAGATAAACAATGGTACAGCGGCGATGAAGGTCTGCAAGCGTTAGCCGGTTTAGCAGAATATGATATTTTTGTGGATGCTGTAGTTGGTTTTCGTGGATTGTTGCCGGCTTTAACAGCAATCGCAAATCATAAGGTTATCGCATTGGCGAATAAAGAAAGCTTGGTAGCAGGAGGACCGCTAGTGAAAGCGGCATTAGCGAAACATCAGGTTCCTCTATATCCGATTGACTCAGAACATTCTGCCATTTTCCAATGTTTACAAGGCAATACACATGATAGTATTGATAAGTTGATCATCACTGCTAGTGGAGGCAGTTTCCGTGATCTGACGCGTGAGCAGTTGCAAGACGTCAGTGTAGAAGCAGCTTTGCATCATCCAAACTGGAATATGGGTGGAAGAATCACGATTGATTCTGCTACCATGATGAATAAAGGCTTTGAAGTGATAGAAGCACATTATTTGTTTGATATCCCTTATGAAAAAATCGATGTACTCATTCATCGCGAAAGTGCCATTCATTCAATGGTTCAGTTTCAGGATCATGCAATTATTGCGCAAATAGGAACAGCGGATATGCGTCTGCCAATTCAATATGCCCTTTCTTATCCGCAACGTTTGAAGATGTATAATGATGAACCATTCGATTTTGGCAAATTTGCTACCTTGCATTTTGAACCGGCAAGCATGGAACGATATCCTTTATTAAAATTGGCATTTGAAGTAGGCAAAAAAGGTGGGAATCTTGGTGCTATTATGAATGCTGCAGATGAAGAGGCCGTTCGTCTTTTCTTAAATAAGAAAATTGCCTTTTTGGATATTGAAACATCCGTAATTAAGGCAGTGGAAGGTGTACGTTTTATTGCTGAACCAACATTGCAAGATATTATAGAAAGTGATGCAGCCGCCAGACGGTTTGTAAAAGATATGTGGAAAGGGGCTATGGAATGAGTGGTATTGTAAATTTATTGTGGTTTGTATTAATTCTAGGCGCAATTGTCATTGTTCATGAGTTTGGACATTTGCTAGCGGCTAAGAAGTTTGGTGTATATTGTAAAGAATTTTCGATTGGTATGGGTCCTTTGCTGTGGCAGAAGCAGAAAGGAGAAACTGCTTGGTCTATTCGTGCTTTGCCTATCGGTGGGTTTGTGGCCATGGCTGGAGAAGATGAAGAAAGTGATGAAAAAGATGAATTAGATATTCCTTTTGAGCGAACCTTAAATGGAATTAAGCCTTGGAAACAGGTCATCGTGATGGCTGCCGGAGCCTTTATGAATGTTTTGTTGGCATGGCTGATCTTTATCGGTATCACTGCATGTCAGGGTAGTGTAAGTGTACCGCCAAAGCCAATCGTGGCAAGTGTTGTAGAAAATTCACCTGCACAGAAAGCCGGTTTTCACGTAGGGGATGAAATCATCCGTTTAGAAAACAAAAGTAAAAAGGAAACATTAACACCTGATTCTACACGTGAAATCATGGAGTTTTTGCAATATTATCCAGGAGAAATTACCTATACCGTCCTACGGGATGGAAAGCAGGTAACCCTACAAGGAACAGCCGCCTTTCATAAAGATGAAAACTTATATATTTTAGGTATTGGCTATCCGCAAAGTGCCGCTAAAGAAATTTCTTTCTGGGAAGCTATTCCATATGGAACGCAGCGGATGGTTAGCTCTGTTACCAGTATTATGGATTCCTTGGGAAAGCTTGTTCGTGGCGTCGGTTTAAATAATCTGAGTGGTCCGGTCGGAATCTTCCAGATTACGGCACAGACAACACAGGATGGTTTATTATCAACCTTAGCCTTAATTGCTTTATTATCAGTAAATGTAGGTATTGTCAATTTGATTCCGATTCCCATTTTAGATGGCGGACGTATATTCATCATTCTGATCGAGACACTGATAGGGAAAAAATTGAGTGAGCGTATGCAGTCGGTTATCATGATGGCTGGTTTATTAATGATCGTTGGTATCATGGTGCTAGCAACCTGGAATGATATAGTTCGCTTATTTTGATTTCTATTGCTAGTATTGTGCGTTGTTCTCTAATCACATAAAAAAAGGTCCTCTTCAACCACCAATGTTTCATCAAACGGTGCGTGTAGGGACCTTTTTCATATGCGTGTTATCATGAATGTGTAATAGAAGGATTAAAGCTTTTGATGATCTGGTACATAAATATAAGTGTTGGTATCTTCGTAACGATAATAAGCATAATAATCATATCCAGTCATATTAAAAATAAAGTTATTCGCTGTCAGCATCTGATCGAGTTGTTCACCTAATGCTTTGCTGGAACATTGGAAAACCAAACGATATCCTTTGTTTGCACTTTTTTGGATAAGCTTTGTCATCTGCTGCTTATCACAAGAAGTGAAATAAGCTCCTTCTTTCATGAAGTAAGAATCTTTGCGGGAAGGTGTGTCTTCCATATAATCATCTGTGAATGGTCGATTTTCCGCAAGAATCTGTTTCTTGGTCATAGCAAAATACATATATCGTGATTCTTTTGTATTATTTAACATATCCCCATTGGTAACATCCATATAATAGTAATTGCCATCCATTTTTACCATGTTCCATGCATGGGATACATCTCTTTTGTCCGGTCGTGTAAAACCGGTGATATACGTGCAGGGAACACCTATCTGATTCAATAAATATTGCATACCTTTTGCATAACCGGCACAAACCGTTTTATGTTCAAGAAAGGTGCTTAATATATTCTGATTCTCTTTGGCTTTTTCATCATAGGAGGTATGATCGATTAAATAATCATATACATATTTTACTTTTTCATAATCGCTTTTTTTCTTTTTTGCAGTATTGATTATTTTTTCTGTTACTTGCTTGATTTCTTTATCACGACTTTCGATTTCACTTTTGATCATACGATAACTTGGTTTTAAGAATAAATACGTAGCTTTGCTTTCATATTCGTTTTTATCTGTTACATAATCAAAACTGTCTTCAAGATAATAAAGTTCAGGATGATCCATCTTAATAGCTGCATGAATATCATTCACGTCAGAAATCGTAACATTTTTTAAGATAATTTCTTTATCTAAATTTTTATATCCTTGTAAGACAGCATCATAAGAAGGTTGTATTTTCTTATCCAGATGATCTCTGCCACATTGATACATCTTCATGGTTTCAGCTGTTGCAGCTATTGGCTCTTTAACAGCTGATGAACACCCACTTAGTAATAAACCCGCACACAACAATAGGACGCCTAATTTTTTCATATACGTTCACTTGATATATTGTACATAACGCATCAAAGCAGTCATACTTACAATATACATTTCCTTTCTATCAACCTTTCTCACCGCGGTTGATAACGGTTGATATCATTTATAAAAGATGAAGATGTGAGTTCACTGATTGCTTTCCTCTTAAATGAGATTTTATCATACCTCATTAGTTCTATTTTACTAAACTGGATAGCAAAAGTACAACTCTTTTTCGAGAATAAAAAAAATCGATCTTACGATCGACATTATGCAGCAATGGAGTTAACTGCTTTAGCTAAACGTGATTTCTGTCTAACGGCATAGTTTCTGTGCTGGATTCCCTTGGCAACTGCTTTATCTAACTTAGAGTTTGCTGTGTTCAGGGCAGCAACTGCAGCTTCCTTGTCGTTTGCTTCAACAGCAGACAGAACGTTTTTGATAGCTGTTTTCAGAGCTGATTTCTGAGCGTTAACAGCCAGGTTTCTCTTGTTATTAGTTTTTACACGTTTTTTCTGAGACTGGATCTGTGGCATATTGCACCTCCTAAATTCTAATTGCCAGTAAATTATAACAAAAAGAATTTAAAAAAGCAATAAGGACGATAAAAATTTCCATACTATGGTAGAGGTGATGAATATGGGCAAAAGTTATCAGATACGTAGCGATTTTGCCGATGAGATATTGAGCGCCGATATCCGATCGAAAACGTATGAACATATTGAAAAACAAAATGCCAATATCAAAAGCAATTATATCAAAGTATTGCTGGATGAAAATGAATTAGGAAAAGCGAAAGGTGATTATGTTTCCATTGAATGTAAGGATTTGTATGATCACGATATAAGAGAGCAAATGGTGGATGCTATTTTGGAAAACTTACAACATATGAGTGCCAATATGAACATCAAGATGAAGAAGATACTCGTTGTTGGTTTAGGAAATCGTTTTATTACCAGTGATGCTTTAGGCCCTGGAGTAGCGAATGAAATTCTGGTGACAGCACATCTTTATGCACAACAATCGTCGCGAATGTTGAAAGGAACGCGTAATGTAGCAGTGCTGCAGCCAGGAGTCATGGGGCAGACCGGATTGGAGTCATTATCGATCGTTCAAAGTGTGACAGCTTTATACAAACCAGATTTGGTGATCGCAATCGATGCGTTAGCTACGCGGAACTTAAACCGTATCAATCGCGTCATTCAAATTAACAATACCGGGATCCAACCGGGAAGTGGTGTTGGCAATCATCGCATGGCATTGAATGAAGATTCCTTACATGTGCCAGTGATTGCTATTGGAGTTGCCACCGTTACAAGTATCGGGGCAATCTTAAACGAAGCTCTTGATCAAGCGGAAATTAATCGAGAAGCAATATTGGAAAGTGTTTATGGCAATAAACATTTAGATCTTGTTGTCACCCCAAAATCAATGGATGATGAATTAAAACATTTGATCTATATTGTATCACAAAGTTTAAATCGTTTTCTTCACCCTGATTTTTTAAAGCTATAAGCAAATACTGTCGAAATTAGAAGATGGTTTCCCAACATGATACGCACTTTCTTCTCATAAAGTATAGAGAAGGGAGTGCTTTTTATGAAAAATACAGCCAAGATCATAGTCAAACTGGCAATGCTAGTTCTCTTTCTTTATGTGACACCGTTTTATGATGGCTTGTTAAATTGTTTTGAAAACTCGCAGGATTTCATGCATAATCTGATCTATCATCAACAGGTGGTTGCACAAGATATTTCGTTAAAAAAACAGCTCAATGTTTGGAGTTATAACGAGAATTTGACGTTGCCCAAAGATGAAATTAAAGTTGAAACAACACTTGAGGATCCTATGATCGTACCTGGTGACAATAAACAGGAAAAAAAGGAAAATAGTTCGGATGCATCTACGGATAAAAAACAAAATGTCCCTTCAAATGGTAAGAAAATATACATCTACAATACCCATCAGGATGAAAAGTATCAAGGTGGTAAAACAGTCATGGATGCAGCTGTGATCCTAGCAGGACATTTAGAAAAAAAGGGATATAAGGTTGTTTTGGAAACAAATGATTTTAATGCATATTGTAATACGCATGGGTTAACCTATAATGATCTATATACCGTATCCAATAAATATCTTAATGATGCATTGGTGAATTATGGTGGTTTTGATTTATGCATTGATCTACATCGTGATAGTGTTCCAAGAGCGTATAGCTATATCAAGATTGGCAATAAGACGTATGCAAAGGCAATGATGGTCGTGGCTGGCAGTTCTTCGAATGTAAAGAGCGCTACCAAAATATCGACGACACTAACCGACATGGTCAACAAGCGGAAAAATGGTATTATGAAGCATGTCATGACCAGACAAGAGGCTTACTATAATCAATATGTCCATAAAGGTATCGTGTTAATGGAATGTGGAAGTGATTATAATACATTTGAAGAAGTAAAAAACACTTTAGGTATTGTTGCACAGGGTATTGATGAGCTAATGAAGAAGGGATGGTAACATGAAACGGTTTTTAGCGGATGCGATATTGATTCTCATACTAGTAGGCTTAGGAGGCTATGTCCAAAAACAGGATGAAAAAGTTCCTTCCATCGAGGCAGAGGTTGAAGCTTTTGAGGATACTATAGCACAGCATAAAAGGATTACTCCTAAAAATACGAAGGTACATTTACAAGATAAGGAAGATAATAAAGCAAGTCGCATGGCGAAGTATGGCAGTGCTTTTGTCGTTGATACGTTGCATGGTGGAGTGGAAGTGCTTTCGTCTTTGTTTGACTCCTTACTAAATTAGATGAAACGTAACTGAAAACATGCTATAATACCCACAGCAGAGGTGATGTTAATGATAAAAATCTTATTTATGGGAACACCGGACATTGCGCAAGTGATGTTAAAGCGTTTATTAAAAGATGGTTATGATGTCATTGGAGTTGTTACCCAACCGGATAAAAAAGCCGGAAGAAAACAGCAGTTAAAAATGTCAGAGGTCAAACAATGTGCACTTGCCAACCATTTGCCGATTTATCAGCCATTGTCTATTCGTTCAGAATATCAAGAATTATTAAAACTAGATATGGATCTGATTGTTACATGTGCGTATGGACAGTTTATTCCTCAAGTGTTACTGGATGCCCCAACTTATGGCAGCATAAATGTACATGCTTCTTTATTGCCAAAATGGCGTGGGGGAGCTCCTATTCATAAAGCTATTATAGAAGGTGATAAGGAAAGTGGCATGTCGATTATGCGGATGGTGAAGAAAATGGATGCCGGTGCGGTTATGGCACAGTGTCGTGTTGCGATTACACAAGAGGATACGACCGGTGATTTATATGAGAAACTTGCTGTTGCCGGTGCTGATTTATTAAGTGAAAGTATACCGAAAATTATTGATGGCAGTGCCATCTTTGTAGAACAAAAGGAAGAAGAGGCAACATTTGCATATACGATTCAAAAAGAAGAAGAGCACATCAATTTTCAAGAGGATGTCCAAAAGGTATACGATCATATACGTGGGTTAATACCTTTCCCAGTAGGAAATGCGATTGTGAAGGGGAAAAAGATAAAATTTCATAAAGTGCGCATGATGCGTTGTGACCATTCCTATACACCAGGTGAAATCATTGGCTGGCTAGAACATGGTTATGCGATTGCGGCAAAAGATGGATATATTCTGGTCGATAGGATTCAAATGGAAGGGAAAGCCAAAGTAGATGCCAAATCCTTCTATAATGGAATGGGGAAACAGCTTATCGGTTGTATCTGCGAATAATAAGATTCATTGATTTCGATTCAGCACAACAATTGTGTTTGAGTGGAAATCTTTTTTTATGCGATGCTGGTAAAGGTTTCCAGAGCATATGAATAGTGTATGTGGTGACACTATGATAGGATATAGATACTTTAAAAAGTAAAGTCACTACAGAAAGGAGTGTGTAAGATGATCAAAGGTTATGCAGGAAGCTATGCCAGTGAACAAAGCCAATGTCTGATACAGTTTTGCTTTGATGAGACTACGAAGCAATTCACAAAGCGCAAAGAGCTTCCTGGCTTTGAAGATGCCAAATATCTCTCTTATGTTAACAAGAAATTGGCAGCGGTATGTCGTAGAAATGCTGCGGGAATCACTTTATGGGACATTTCTTGCGATAAAACAATGACACATTTGAGTGAAACCAAAACATCGTGTTTTATTACGCAGGATGATAGCTATATTTATACAGCTAATTATCATGAAGGTACGATATCAGTTTATAAAAAGGTTCAAGATCTGCCTTTGATCAAACGTATTTATATTCAAGAAGCAGCAGGGTGTCATCAGGTTTTATTACAGGAAAATTATCTGCTTGTGCCATGTTTATTATTGGATGCCATATATGTGTTTGATCGTCGAAAAGATTTTGCCTGTGTTCACATTTTGCCTTTCCCTGCGCATAGTGGACCGCGGCATGGCGTCTTTACCAAGAATAAGTACTTGTATGTCGTCAGTGAATTAAGCAATGAGTTATTTATGTGTCATATGAATGAAAAGATGCAAGGGAATGTGCAAGTTGTCCAGAAACTTTGGGATACACAAAATCAAAAAGCAGCAGCTGCCGCTATACGTATAGATGCACGGGAAAAATTCTTGTATATCACTTTACGAGAAGTCAACCAGATCATCGTATTCGACAGAAAAGCGAAACGTATCGTTCAACGTTTATCGACTATGGGAGATCATCCTCGTGATATGCAACTGTCAAAGGATGGACGTTTTGTCTTTGTCATACATCGTTTCAGTCATGACATCCGTGTTTTTGAAAGAGATGAAAAAAGCGGTTTAATACAGCCATTACGTGCAAAATTACATGTACAGGAAGGTGTTTGTATCGTATTTGAACAGGAGGAAAGTTAAATGAAACAACAGGATATCGCTGTGATCGGCTTAGCCGTCATGGGAAGAAGTTTAGCGTTGAATATGGCAGATCACGGCTTTGCTGTGGCTGCGTATAATCGTAGTTATGCGGTTAGTGAGCAGATGGCTAAAAACCACCCTCATCCTCATATACACATTTATAAGGAATTAAAAGATTGTGTTGCGGCACTGAAAAAGCCAAGGAAAGTAATGCTGATGGTAAAGGCCGGTAAAGCAGTGGATATGGTGATAGAACAGTTAGTGGATTTATTAGAGGAAGGGGATATCATTTTAGATGGTGGTAATTCATTTTTTGAGGATACGATACGAAGAGAACAAGCATTACGCAAAAATGGTTTGCATTATTTTGGAGTAGGTGTATCCGGCGGTGAAGAAGGTGCCCGCTTTGGCCCTAGTATTATGCCCGGTGGAAATAAGCAGGCCTATGATAAAATACGCCCTATCTTAGAAACAATAGCGGCTAAGGCAAGTGATGGGAAGCCGTGTTGTACGTATATAGGAGAAAATGGAGCAGGACATTATGTGAAAATGGTCCACAATGGAATTGAATATGCTGATATGCAATTGATCAGTGAAGCGTATTTACAATTAAAATATATAGGTGGCTATACAAATACGGAAATCGCAAAAATTTTTAAAGAATGGAATGCCGACGAATTAGAGAGCTTTCTTATCCGTATAACAGCAGATATTTTTCTTGCTTCAGATGATCGTTCCTCTCAGGATTTGCTAGATGTTATTGTAGATAGTGCTGCACAGAAAGGGACTGGACGCTGGACAAGCATAGAAGCATTGAAACAGGGAGTGGATGTTTCCATGATTACGGCTTCCTGTAATGCTCGTGTCATGTCAAATTTGTTAGCACAGCGTCATCAAGCGCAAATCCTTTATCCCGACAGAAAACCTTTGCAAAGAAAAAATGATGCATTTGTAGAAACTGTACGCCAGGCGTTATATGCAGGAAAGATACTTGCCTATGCACAGGGGTTTGCTTTGTTAGCACATGCTTCTTCACAATATGATTGGCAGCTGGCATTAGGTGAGATAGCCGCTATTTTCCGGGCTGGCTGTATTATTCAGGCACGTTTTTTGAACGATATTCAACAGGCCTTTACTAAAGAGAATCCAGCATCGCACCTTCTATTTGATCCTTTCTTTGCCAAACAATTGCAGACACATCAGCAAGCTTTGCGTGATATGGTAGCCATGTCAATCACACAGGGTCTGGCAATTCCGGCGATGGCAAATGCTGTCAGTTACTTGGATATGTTTCGCTCATCTCATAGCGGTGCCAATCTGATTCAGGCGCAGCGTGATTATTTTGGCGCACATACATTCGAAAGATGTGATATGTCAGGAAGTTTTCATCATGAATGGAGGAGAGATCATGAATGAACAAGTCACGTTTACGATTTTTGGAGGCACTGGGGATTTAGCGTATCGCAAATTATTACCGGCTTTTTATAATTTATATGCCAATCAAGCTTTTCAGCATGCGAAGATTGTTGTGCTTGGCAGACGACCCTATGATCATGAACAGTATTGTACGATCATAAAAGACTGGGTAATGCAATTTGCGCGATTGCCATATCGTGAAACCCTTTTTCAATCGTTTTGTGAAAAGATATCTTATGTATGTATGGATTTTACGAAAGAGGAGGCTTATGATACACTGGCTGCCTTCTACAAACAACATCAGGATACACAGCATATTTTCTACTTTGCTGTCGCTCCTCGATTCTTTTCAACGATTGCCCAAGGATTGCTTCGTGTGCCGCATGCAAAACAAGGCAGAGTGGTCATAGAAAAGCCTTTTGGAGAAGATCGCAAGAGTGCCAAACGCTTAAATGAACAATTGGAATCGTTCTTCAAGGCAAGTCATATTTATCATATTGACCATTATCTAGGCAAAGAAATGGTGCGTAACATTCAAACGATTCGTTTTTTGAATCCATTATTTGCTAATGTTTGGAATCATGAATGTATTGCTCATGTACAAATATCTGCTATGGAGGAAGTCGGAGTAGAAACGCGTGGTACCTATTATGATCAAAGCGGAGCATTAAAAGACATGGTTCAAAATCATTTGTTTCAAATTCTCAGTATCCTCGCCATGGAACCTTTAGAAGCCTTTACCCAAGAAGATTTGCATGAGAAGCAGCTTACGCTTCTACAACAACTACGTCCCGTAGATCAGCTGAATATACAGGATACTATGGTATTAGGTCAATATTTTGGTTACCAAAAAGAAGCTCATGTCGCACATGATTCCACGACTGAAACGTTTGCGGCATTGCGTTTATATATTGATAATGAACGTTGGCAAAACACACCGTTTCTGATTCGTACCGGTAAGAAACTGAATAAACGAGAAATGGAAGTTGTCATTACCTTTAAGGCTCCATTTCCTAATGTGGAACCAAATGTATTAATCATCAAGATTCAGCCGACCGAAGGAGTTTATGTACGTTTTAACATTAAAAAGCCAGGGAACAGTGAAGAAATTTTGCCAGTGAGTATGGATTTTTGTCAAAGTTGTAGCGATATTCATCGCATCAATACACCAGAAGCATATGAACGCTTATTGCAGGCAGTTTGGCATGCAGATACATCCTGGTTTTCCAGCTGGGATCAAATTGAAACAAGCTGGGCCTATGTCGATGCATTGAAAGAGCGTTATGAAAACGCGCAGCTTCCTGTATATATCTATCCATCTGGCAGTGAAGGACCTCAAGCAAGTTATGAACTCTTCACTATGCAGCCGCAAGGAGAATAATCTTATGACAAAGGAAGAAAAGAAAAAACAGGCAGCGCTAGCGGCTATAGCGTATCTAAAAGATGGCATGCATATCGGCTTAGGAAGTGGAACAACAGTTAATTACTTTTTACAAGCATTGCAACAACGATGTGCCAAAGGATTACAAATTCGGGCAATGGCAAGCTCGCTATGTACGCAGCAATGGGCGAAGCAATATCAGATCCCTTTGCTGGCAGATACGTATGTACAAACATTAGATGTTTATGTAGACAGCTTTGATGTCTTGAATCATCATGGCGATATCATCAAAGGCGGTGGTGGAGCTTTGGTTAGAGAAAAAATGTTATTTCAATGGGCCGATAAGACGATTTGGATTTGCGACGATGAAAAACTGGTTGATGACTGTCATTGTTATGCTTTGCCAGTTGAGGTTCTGCCTTTTACACTTGCTCATACGCGCCATATGCTTAACGAACATGGTTATAAAACGAGTTTGCGTATGGCCGAAACACAACCTTTTCTGACAGATAATCAGCATTATATTCTTGATGTTTTCGTGCCGAAGCAAGTAACGTTGGCACAGGCACATACCTTTCTTATGTCTTTTGCTGCTATCGTCCAAACCGGTTACTTCCATGATGAAGACAATCTATGTATCATTGCCTCGTCAAAGGGGGTATGTATTCATCCTGTGCGTGATGTATAAAGATAGATCAATCGATTCATGATGGATGGAAGTTCTTTGTATGAGTATTATAGGCATCTGCTAGAATAAGAAAAAAAGAGCTATCTGCATACAAACTAGATGGCTCTTTTTCGTGTAAGAGATGCTCTCTCATCCTTTACAAACATAACTATAGCACTGCCTGTGCGCTTTCGTCAAGAACGCCTGCACAATTTCTGTTTGCATCCCATTAAAACTCTGTTATAATTAGGTCTGTGTTGTTAGGAGTGATACCTGTGGAACAAAAATATATACGTAATTTTTCCATCATCGCCCACATTGATCATGGAAAATCAACGCTTGCGGATCGTATTTTGGAATTGACGGAAACCGTTGAGCAAAGAGAAATGAAAGAACAGCTGTTGGATACGATGGATCTGGAACGTGAACGTGGCATCACCATTAAACTAAATGCCGTACAGCTGCAATATACAGCATTAAACGGAAAGACTTATATTTTTCATTTGATTGATACACCAGGTCATGTCGATTTTACTTATGAAGTATCTCGTTCTTTAGCAGCTTGCGAAGGTGCTGTTTTAGTCGTAGATGCGGCTCAGGGAATTGAGGCACAGACACTGGCAAATGTGTATTTAGCATTGGATAATGACTTAGAAATTTTACCTGTCATCAACAAGATAGATTTACCTAGTGCACAACCGGATGTCGTTAAAAAAGAAATTGAAGATGTGATTGGTTTGGATGCTTCTTGTGCACCATTGATCTCAGCTAAAAATGGCTTGCATATACGTGATGTGTTAGAAGATATCGTAGCCAATGTACCGGCACCAAAGGGTGATCCTAATGCGCCTTTACAGGCCTTGGTATTTGATTCTGTTTATGATGCCTATCGTGGTGTCATTGCCTTTGTGCGGGTAAAGGAAGGTCGTATTCGCGTTGGTGATAAGGTGCGTTTTATGGCGAGTGATGCAGAGTATGAAGTGTTGGAATGTGGTGTACGTACACCGAAAGAGGTCAAGAAAGACAGTTTGGAATGTGGAGAAGTTGGTTGGTTATGTGCGTCAATCAAATCCATTCAAGATGTGCGTGTCGGTGATACCATAACCAATGTCGAATATCCTGCTAGTGCACCACTGCATGGATATCGGGAAATGAACCCTATGGTATATTGTGGTTTATATCCGATTGATTCGGCAAAATATAATGATCTTCGTGATGCTTTGGAAAAATTACAATTAAATGATGCTTCTTTGCAATTTGAAGCGGAAACTTCACAGGCTTTAGGTTTTGGTTTTCGTTGTGGTTTCTTGGGTTTACTACATATGGATGTTGTCCAAGAACGCATTGAGCGTGAATATCATATTGATCTGATTGCAACCGCACCTTCAGTTGTCTATCATGCTTATCTGACAGATGGCAGCATGCTTGCTATTGATAATCCAAGCCTGTTACCTGATGTGCAGAAAATTGACCATATTGAAGAGCCGTTTGTCAAAGCCAGCATCATGACACCAAAAGAATATGTCGGGGCAATCATGGAACTGTGTCAGCGCAAGCGTGGCAATTATACGGATATGGTGTATATTGATGATACGAGAATGAATCTGATTTATGAATTACCTTTAGGAGAAATTGTTTATGATTTCTTTGATAAACTGAAATCTTGTACGAAGGGCTATGCATCCTTTGATTATGAATTAATCGGTTATCAGCCCAATAAGTTAGCGAAGATGGATATTTTGTTAAATGGAGAAGTTGTCGATGCCTTAAGCAGCATTGTGCATCGGGAGTTTGCATATCCAAGAGGAAGAGCTATTTGTGAAAAATTAAAGAAATTGATTCCTAAACAGCAATTTGAAATTCCTATTCAGGCAGCAATCAATGGGAAAATCATTGCTCGTGCAGATATTAAATCTTTACGCAAAAATGTCTTGGCTAAATGTTATGGTGGGGATATTTCCCGTAAGAAAAAATTATTAGAGAAACAAAAAGAAGGAAAGAAACGGATGAAGGCGGTAGGCAGTGTGGAGGTTCCACAGGAAGCATTTATGGCGGTTCTATCTATGGATGATGAATCTTAAAATAAGCTAACATATCACTTATGCGTATACATAATACGAGGAAGATAAGAAAAACAGGCTGTAAAAGGTCTGTTTTTCGCTAGTTTTGTCGAAACTTTGAGGATTCCTGTAAAAACATGCTACACTATTGCCTTGGAGAGTGATGGTATGTTTGAAACAACAAGGACATATAGTGAAGATCAATATATCAAGAAAGAGGAATTAAGGAAAGAATTATCAGGCGTCGTATTGGAAAGCGTATGGCAACAAATTCAAGAATATCGACGAATCTTTCGTTTTACACCATATAAAGAAAAACCATACTATGTTACCTTAAACCCATATGTAATACAAAAGCTTTCCTTTTGTGAAAGGCTACTTCTGCAATATCAACAACGGCATAAGAAACCAACACATTCATCTACATTAACACAGGCACAGCGCTTTTATATCGAGCAGCAATGGCCCTGTGATATATCAGAAACAGTGAAATGCTTTCATATAGCGATTCCTCAAATGTATGTACAGCTGATCTGTAATACATCTATTCATGTGATATTACGTTTATTTTTTCTCTTGCAAGAACATAAGGAATCGCTTTTACGAGCAGCTGAACTCATGTTGCGTTGTGAAGGACTTTGTGGTTTAGGAGATGGGGAATTATTGCAATCGCTATATCGTGATATACTGATCGAACATCAGGAACACGATTTGACCTATGCGCTGCTAAGGTTTCTTGAAGATTTACAGTTGCAAATTTCAAACAGAATGGTATCATTAAAACGGAAAAGCCGGCAATTTCTTACCTATGATGCTCAAACTTTACAAGAAGTATGTCCGGCAATGTCCTTGATACAGGCCGCCTTTTATGCAAAGCATCATGAAGCACATCATTATTATACGATTGCCCAATGTATGCAAGAACATGATGTATGTTATGAAACAGCCCGCACTTCTATGGATGGCTTGGCAGCTTTAGGTTGGTATACCAAAGAAAAAGTCGGTCGTAAATTTGTGTATTATATAAACAGCTGATAAAGGGGAATAAAACAATGGCAAGAGTGTATGTTTGTCTGGATGACATTGTATTGCTGAAACAAGTTATGGATATGAGCATGGAGGAACAAGATCTTAAAATCGTTGGTATTACCACATCCATTCCACAGTCTGCCACAGAACTCATACAACAAGATGCAGATATTTTTATCATGCGTTATGCCATCGACCAGCAAAAGGCGAAATATTTATTAGAAGAAATTGCGCTGAGCGAAGCGTTAGTGAATTTGCAAATTATCATGATGTTTGATGAAATGGATAGCGATGTTTTTCAACTTATGGCACAATATGATCTACATACTTTTTTAGCAAAACCTTATAATCCTCATGAATTGATGGAAGCCATCCATAGCAAGAATCGCTATCATAAGCTTGTGGAAAATGGCAACTGGACCTCGGAAAGTGTGGCTGGCAGGATCCTGGAAGAACTTGGCCTGCCGGCGCACTTAAAAGGCTATAATTATTTACGTACCGCTGCGATTTTATTTTCACAGCAGGAAGATCCGTTACAGTTAAAGATGGGGACCTTATACGCTATGGTGGCAAAAGTTCATGCTACGACCCAAATACGTGTTGAAAAATGTATGCGTACAGCGATTGCCTATGCGTATCGTCATTGTCCGGAATTAATCTGCGTCTATAATACCAAGCCAACCTGCTCACAGATCATTCATTATGTGAGTGAACATTTGAAATTAACGATGTTGACCTATTAATTGCTTTTTAAGGAGGAACCTTATGTGCAAAGCTGCTTATTTACATGTGCCATTTTGTCAGGATATCTGCGCCTATTGTGATTTTTTTCGATGCCGTTATCATGTTGGGCTTGCCGAAAAATGGTTGGCGGCGATAGCAAAGGAATTGACGATAAAAAAGTTATCACCGCTAACGACGATGTATATTGGTGGTGGGACACCGAGTGCATTACAGCCGCAACAACTGGAAACACTATTATCCTTACTAGTTCCTTATACAAAAGAAGTAAACGAATATACGATCGAGGCCAATGTTGAATCCTTAACGGATGAAAAGTTAGATATATGTCAGCGTTATGGCGTGAATCGTATTTCTCTGGGAGTGCAAAGCTTGCAACCATCTTTGCTGAATCAGATGCATCGTCATCATACGAGCGAAGATGTCCTTGCTTGTATAAAACGTATTCATGCACATGGTATTCATAATATTTCTATTGACATGATCTATGGTTTACCTAAGCAAAGCTTGGCTATGTGGGAGGAAGATTTACATACCATCGTATCATCCTTTCCCATTCAGCATATTTCTTTGTATGGACTGACAATAGAACCTCATTCGGAATTTGGTCGTCAAGGTATACAGAATATTGATGAGGATATAGAGGCGGATATGTATGATCTTGCGATAACCTTGTTACAACAATATGGTTTTCAACAATATGAAATCAGCAATTTTGCAAAGCCCAAGTATGCCTCTTTACATAATCAAGTTTACTGGCGATATGAAGATTTTTATGGCATTGGCTGTGGAGCTAGTGGAAAAGACAAGCGAGGTCGCTATGAAAACACAAGCAATTTAGAAACCTATCTGCAACAAGGGGCATCTTCAGTATATGAAAAGCTAGATACGAAGGCTCAGATGTTTGAGATGATCATGATGTCGTTACGAATGAAACAGGGTATTTCCCGACAAGCTTTTTTTGAGCGTTTTGGAAAGGATATCAGCGAAGTATATGGGTCAATAATCGAAAAACAAAAAGAGAAAGGCTTGCTTTTAGTAGATGAAGAGAAAATTTGGGCAAGTGAAAGAGGCTTTCATCTATTAAATGATGTGTTGGTAGAGTTTTTAGGTGATGATGAAGCACATGGATAAATAAGATATGCATGAAAATCAAGCGTTTTTTACTTTAGGTAAGAGATAATACAGAAAAGGGTATTAAAATACTTGCAAAGAGCAAAGAAATAATGCAATGACGTATAAGATGAAGTGTAAAAATATTGAAAAACACTTGCGATACGGTAGGGAGTATGCTATTATTAACAAGGTTTTATACTTGGTCTGCACGTGTATTCCTCGACGGCTCACTCAGTATGAAACATTATGAAAATACAGGAGGAAATAACATGTTATTAAAAAGCGAAAAACAGGCAATCATGAAAGAGTATGCAAGATTTGAAGGGGATACAGGTTCTCCAGAAGTTCAGATCGCTGTATTAACAGCTAGAATCAATCAGCTGACAGAACACTTCAAAGAACATAAGCACGATTACCATTCTCAAAGAGGTTTGATGAAAATGGTAGGTCGTCGTAGAAACTTATTAACATACTTAAAGAACAAAGACCTGAACCGTTACAAAGAACTGATCGCTCGCTTAGGACTGCGTAAGTAATTTATTAGTAAAGGAAACAGAAAGTCGCATGAATTTGCGGCTTTTTTTCTTTCCTAAGTGTTTAATTTATGATATCATTTAAAAGATAGAAAAATTAAGAGGTGAAAAACGTGGCTAAACAAACATTTCGTTTAGAGTTCTGTGGGCGGGTGCTCACAGTAGAAACTGGAGAAGTAGCAAAACAGGCCGGAGGAAGTGCTCTGGTAAGATATAATGACACCGTTGTTTTATCAACAGCTACTGCCAGCAAACAGGCAAAAGAAGGGATCGATTTCTTTCCATTGACTGTTTCATTTGAAGAGAAACTATATTCTGTTGGTAAGATTCCCGGAGGCTTTTTAAGAAGAGAAGGAAGACCTAGTGAACATGCAACATTGACGGCTCGTATGATCGATCGTCCGATTCGTCCATTATTTGCGGAAGGTTTCCGTAATGAGGTACAGGTTGTGAATACGGTGCTTTCTGTTGATCAGGAATGCACACCGGAAATGACTGCAATGTTCGGCGCATCTTTGGCATTATGTGTATCGGATATTCCTTTCAATGGTCCGATTGCCGGAGTAATCGTTGGACGTGTAGATGGTGAATATGTCATTAATCCAACACCGGAACAATTAGAAAAAAGTGATATTCACTTGACTGTTGCCGGTACAAAATATGCTGTAAACATGGTAGAGGCTGGAGCAAAAGAAGTCGATGAAGACGCTATGCTTGGAGCTATCATGTTCGGTCATGAACATATTAAAAAATTAGTTGCTTTCCAAGAAGAAATTGCGGCAGCTATCGGTAAAGAGAAAATGGAAGTAACACTGTATACTGTAGATGAAGCAATTGATCAGGAAGTACGGGAAAACTTTGAAGCCGATATTCGCGCAGCGGTGTCTATTGAAAAGAAATTGGAGCGCTATGGTAAGATTGATGAATTAACAGAAGCAGCGCTAGCTCGCTTTGAAGAAAAAGAATATGCATCAGAGAGTGCAAAAGCCAAAGCTTTGAAGCAGGTAAAAGAAATCTGTCATGGCATTGAGGCAAATGAAGTACGTCGTTTGATCATTGAAGATAAAGTACGCCCAGATGGACGTAAGATTGATGAAATCCGTCCATTGGATTCACAGGTTGATATTTTACCAAGAGTGCATGGCAGTGCGTTGTTTACACGTGGGGAAACACAGGTATTATCGGTAACGACGTTAGGTCCGATGAATGATAATCAGATCATTGATGATGTTACCGATGTAGAATATAAACGTTTTATGCATCATTACAATTTCCCACCATATTCTGTTGGTGAAACAGGAAGAATGGGCAATCCAGGCCGTCGTGAAATCGGTCATGGTGCTTTGGGAGAACGTGCTTTATCACAGGTATTGCCTAGTGAAGAAGAATTCCCATATACGATTCGTACAGTAGCGGAAGTTTTGGAATCAAACGGTTCTAGTTCGCAGGCATCTATCTGTGCCGGCACAATGTCTTTGATGGCTGCTGGAGTTCCTATTAAGGCACCTGTTGCGGGTATTGCAATGGGCTTGATCATGGACGAGGATAGCGGGAAGTATACCGTATTGACCGATATTCAGGGTATGGAAGATCATTTTGGCGATATGGACTTTAAGGTAGCGGGAACAAGTGAAGGTATTACAGCACTGCAGATGGATATCAAAGTTGCTGGTATTACAGAAGATGTCTTCCGGGAAGCTTTGTCACAGGCCAAAGGTGCGCGTGCACAGATTCTGGAAAATATGATGACTGCTATTGATAAACCACGTGAAGATGTTGGTACATATGCACCTAAGATCGAACAATTCTATATTGACCCAGAAAAGATTCGCGAAGTCATTGGACCTAATGGTAAGATGATTAATAAGATCATCGAAGCTTGCGATGAGGTCAAAATTGATATTGAAGACGATGGACATGTGGTCATCTATCATATGAACCGAGAGGCTATTACCAAAGCTGCGAATATGATCCGTGACATTGTACGTGTTGCAAAAGTCGGTGATATTTACGAAGGTAAGGTTGTACGTATTGAAAAATTCGGAGCCTTTGTAAATCTGTTCCCGGGTACAGATGGCTTATTGCATATCTCAAAGATTTGTCATGAGCGTGTTGAAAAGGTTGAAGACAAGCTGAATATTGGTGATACCATAAAAGTTAAGGTGATGGAAATCGATGATCGCGGACGTGTCAATGTCAGTGCGAAAGCATTATTGCCAAGACCTAAAAAAGAAGAAAAACAGCTTGTGAAAAAAGATGAAGTACCTGCAGAAGAAACGGTTGAAACAAAAAAAGAAGAAACACCGGCTGTAGAATCATAAGGTGAATACGTGAGGACAGTGTTATACACTTGTCCTTTTTTTTGTGGATGGATATTTCTTACACGATAGGTACAAAGCAGCAAAAAAAGGGGCTGCAAAGGTTACAACCAATTTGTCATCTTAATGAAAATTTATGAAAAAAAGCGTAGGTATTCAATTCGCTTTATGATAAAATAATATGCGAGGTGAAAAACATGAACTGGTTACAGGAATTGGAAACATATAAAGAAGATTTTATTCGTGATTTAAGAGGCTTGATTGCCATTGCTTCAATAGAAGATAAAGCAAGTGCTCGAGCAGGTGCTCCTTTTGGCGAAGGGTGCCGCAAAGCTTTGGATTATATGTTAGAGCTGGGACGTAAGGAAGGCTTTGAAGTAAAGGATTATGATGGCTATGCTGGCGTGATCAGCTATGGTGAAGGTACGGAAAGTGTTGGTGTATTAGCACATTTGGATATTGTCCCTTTAGGTGATGGCTGGACCAAAGATCCTTATGGAGGAGAAATTGAACAAGGCTATTTGTTTGGCAGAGGGGCTTTGGATGATAAAGGTCCTGCTATGGCGGGTTTTTATGCCTTAAAGATGTTAAAAGATAAAGGTATCCAATTGGATCGCAAGATCATGTTGATCTTAGGGTGCAATGAAGAAACGGGAATGGAATGCATGAAGTATTATACACAACATGGAGAAATACCTACTATGGGCTTTACACCCGATGCTGATTTTCCTGTGATTTATGGTGAAAAAGGCGGCTTGCATGTTAGGTTAAAAGGCGATGTGCAAACGTGTATAACCAGCATGCATGCCGGTGAACGTCCAAATATCGTCATCGGTAAAGCTAGTTTATGCGTGGATAAATGGAACGATGCCTATATGGATATGTTTGATTTTTACCTAAAATCGAATGGGTTAAAAGGCAGTGTTGCCTATGATGGAAAACAAGCTGTTTTAACCATGGAGGGGGTATCCGCACATGCAGCGATGCCATACAATGGAGTAAATGCTGGTTTGCATCTCTTGAATTTTGTAGGAAGTGCTATGCAGGATAAATTTGCGTATGATACGTATGCACTGCTGCATGATTGGCAGGGAAAACCATTGAATATTGCCATTGAGGGCGCTTATATGGGATTTTTGACAATGAATACCGGGATCATTCATATTGCTGATGGAAAGGCGGATATTACCATTGATATCCGTTATCCAAATGATGCGGATGCAAATCTGATCATAGATAATATGAAAAAAAGTGCCGAAAAACGTCAATATGCTTTAGATGTACTATTAGAACACGATACAAAACCTTTGTTTGTTGATCCACAATCTACCTTGGTAAGTACATTAAGTGAAGTATATCAAGAATACAGCAAGGACACCTTTACACCAAATAAGACAATTGGCGGAGGTACCTATGCGAAGAAATTTAAAAACTTTGTCGCCTTTGGACCTGAGTTTCCGAAAACCGAGATTCCTGAAGGATTATATGTCGGAGGATGTCATCAAAAAGATGAAGGGGTAAAACTAGAAGATTTAATGACTTCTATCGCTATTTATACAGCAGCTGTGGAAAAGCTGGGAAAGAAGTAGGACGATCTATGAGAATGCGAAAATTACCATGGGCAGAAGACTTTTTAAAGGAGCAGGATGTCGTTATTAAAGAACCCGCTGCTTTGCAAGGCAAATGGAAAGAAACGCTAAAACGTGATGTGCTACATTTAGAGATTGGCTGTGGCAAAGGGGATTATTGGACAAAGATGGCTTTGCAATATCCAGAATACGGTTGGATCGGTGTTGAGAAAAATAACAATGTAGCTGCTCTGGCGGTACGTAAATATACAAAACAAGAAAAAGAAAAAGCACATATGCGATTCATCAACGATGATGCTGAGCAGCTTGCTTCTTGGTTTGCAGAAGGTGAAATTCAAGTCATCCATTTGAATTTCAGTGATCCTTGGCCTAAAAAACGAGCACATAAAAAGCGATTGTCAAATCATAAATTTATTGCCCAATATGCGAAAATCTTGGCAGATGATGGGGAAATTCAGATGAAAACAGATAATAGCTCATTATTTGAATATAGTATAATAGAATTCCAAAATGCAGGTTGGTTTCTTCATGATTTCAGTGTGGATTTTCGCCGTGTTGCTCATGATGAAGATGTAATTACGGAATATGAGCATCGCTTCATGGAAAAAGGGCAGCCTATTTATCGTGCCATTTGGAAGAAACATCCTATGAATGAAAAGAATGCATAAATAATGAAAATAAAAAGTAAATTTTCATCGAATGATGCTATAATAAGAACATGTAAACGGTTCAACAAAAGGAGTCATACCATGAAAGAATATATGAATGTAATTAACAATGCAGAAGCGTTTTATAAAGCATGTGCCAGCGAAGGCAAAAATGTCTTTGTCTTTTCTGCGAATTGGTGTCCTGACTGTCGTTTTTTAGAAGGCTTTTTTGAAGACGTCGTAAAAGAATATACGGCAAAAGGCTTTACCTTTTACTATGTTGACCGTGATCAATGCATGGATGTATGTGTAGACTTGATGATCATGGGCATACCTAGCTTTGTCATTTATCTAAATGGGAAAGAAAGTAATCGGTTTGTATCGAAGCAGCGCAAGACAAGAGAAGAAATAGAACAATTCTTGAATCAAGTAAATCAATGACGCAGAAAGGGTGAGGAAAATGTCGTTATGGAAAAAAGTTACTTCCTTTCTGTTTGAAGAAACAGAGGCAGATATCATTGCAGAAGATGATTTGGAAGCAATTTCTTTAAAAGAGAAAGAAGCAAAAACAGTGGATAAAGAACCGCAAAATACGCCGAAACAAGCGGATCTAGAAAGTGTTAAAAAGGAACAGACGCCAATCAAGCAGGAGACGAGAAAGTTTGTCAGTATTGATTTAGAGACAAAAAAAGAACCAGCAAAAGAAGTAAAACAACCAAAAGAGACAATAAAAAGTCGACCTGTTATGAAAAAAGAAGAAAAGAAAGAATATGAGTTTACACCGGTGATTTCGCCGATTTTTGGAGCGAAAGAAGAAAACGCAAAAGCGAAGACTTCAACGAAGACACCTAATGTCAATATGCCACGCGCTCGCAAACGTAAGGAAAATCCGTTAGGGACAATTATATCACCGTATTATGGTGTGAATGAATTGGAAGAATTTGAAGAAGAAGCGAAAAAAGATATTGAAGAAAAAGCCAAAAGTAAGCAGGAAGAAATCATCATGACGGAAACAAGGGATGAGCTTTCATCACAAGAAATGCCGGCAGATTTATTACAAAAGGTAGAAGAAGAGGAAGAACATACGTTACCCTTGGAAGCTATTTTAGCAGATGATGATACGGATACTGAAGATTTGTTGCAAATTTCGCTGTTTGGCGATTCTACGCCAATCAAAGAGGCTGAATCTAATATAAAAGATGTAACGGAAAAATAAAGGGAGTGTAAACGTAATATGGAATATTATTTTATTGGTATCAAGGGAAGCGGTATGGCATCTTTAGCTACGATCGTCTTTGACCGCCATGAACAAGTGAGCGGTTCGGATATTGATAAATATATCTTTACCCAAAAACCTTTAGAGGAACGACATATTCCGATTTACCATTTTGATGAGAATAACATTAAAGAAGGAATGACAATCATCATTGGCAATGCTTTTAATGAAAGCAATCCGGAAGTGAAAAAAGCCATGGAATTGGCCAAGCAAGGAAAAGTGCAGGTATACTGGTATCATGATTTTTTAGGGCAGTTGGTCGAAGAATATACAAGTATCAGTGTTGCCGGTACCCATGGTAAGACCACAACGACAGGCATGATTTCTCATGTGATGGCCGAAGTAGCACCAACTGGTTTTTTGATTGGTGATGGTACAGGAGATATGCCGGATGATGGTGAATATTTTGTCTTAGAATCCTGTGAATATCAGCGTCACTTTTTGGCTTATAAACCGCAATACGCGATCATTACGAATATTGAATTGGATCATGTGGATTATTATAAAAATATGGAAGATTATCGCGATGCATTTGAAACCTTTGCCAATCAAGTAAAAAAAGGTATTGTACTGTTTGGTGATGATGAAGAAGTGCGTCGCCTGCACGTCAAAACGAAGCATTTGTATTATGGTTTACAGGATGACAATGACGTACAAGCTGTTCATGTTATACAAAATGAAGAAGGTATGTCTTTTGATGTTTTATATAAAAAAGCGTACTTTGGCAGTTTTAAATTACCGTTTGTTGGGAAACCTTTATTGTGGAACAGCCTAGGGGTAATCGCTTTAGGAATCATGGAAGGATTACAACCGGCAGTGTTACAGGAAGGATTGGCAAGTTTTCCGGGAGTAAAACGCCGTTTTACGATAGAAGAAAAAAATGGTAATGTGTATATTGATGATTATGCACATCATCCAACTGCTGTTAAGTATATGATTGAGGCTGCTCGCATTAAGTATCCTGATAAAAAAATCATTGCGATATTTAAACCGGATCGTTATTCTCGTATCTATTATTTTATGGATCGTTTTGCCCAAGAATTAGATCAAGCTGACGAGACATATTTATGCCATTTTCCTGAAAATGCCGCAAAAGAGCCAGGAATCAATATTACGATACAAGATTTAGCAGATCGTTGCGCGCATGCTCAAGTGATTCAAGAAGATGAAACAGCGGCTAAGTTTTTAGCAGATCGCGGCCCTGCAGTATATCTGTTTATGAGCAGTAAAGATATTTATAAATTAAAAAATATTGTAAAAAGTTTTCAGTAAACTTGTAAATGTTTACAAAATAAGGTAAAATATAAAAAGAGGTGTTTCTATGGGTTTAGATCAGTTATTGGAATTAACGAGTAATGTTGCCGCTAAGGCATTACCGATTGTAGGTGTTATCGTCCTGATATTTCTGGTTATCTTTGTCAGGCATCTGATCGTGTTATTAAAAAGTGCGAATGAAGCAGTGATCAGTATGAAAAAAACACTCGATACGACAAACAAAGAATTGGAAACACTGGAAAAGCCTTTACAGACTTTAAATGAATTAAGTGAGACTGTTGACAGTGTGCATGAAGCAAGCAAACATGCTGTTCGCAGTACGATGGTGATGGTGATTGAAAATTTCTCTTTGATTAAAGATTGGATCTTACATCATATGGGAAAAGATGGCAGCGATGAGCAACAGGAAGAAGCCTGTGAGCAGGAGGTGCATACTTCATGAGCGATGAAAGCCAGCATGTTGATGACATGGAAAAAGAAACGCGTTATACCATTATTCAAATGGAAGATGACGAGGATAATGAAAATGCCTCTTCAATTTTTGCGGATGCCAAAATAGAACTAAGTCGGATGTACGCAGAATTTCGTCAGTGGATAAAAAATAATGTGAATGCGCAGGAAACAACACAGCGTTTAGAAAAACTGAAGACTGATACGGCCTTGTTATTGGAAACAACGAAACAGAAAGTAGCTGCCTTTAATCAGCGTGAGGATGTAAAGAATGGCAAGGAAAAACTGAATGAAATGACGGGCAAAGTGACGAATGCATTCAGTGATGGTGTAGATGAGCTTATGAAGAAGGACTATGTTGTGAAAACGATGGATACCATTACGGACACGGTTAGTGCTATTCGTGAAGATGAGCGCGTTAAGAAGAATGTAAAGAAGCTAAAAAAGGGTACGCTGAAAGCAGCGGAAAAAGCCTTTGAAGGGTTACAACGTGTCTTAGACACGAAGGATGAAGACGATTAGTCAGAAGGGATAAGTGTTATGAAACGAATTACCATTTATGATGTAGCAAAAGAAGCAGATGTTTCACTGGCAACCGTTTCCCGTGTTATCAACGGTTCTGAAGTTGTCCGTGAAGACACACGTGTGAAAGTGCAGGAGGCAATTGAAAAATTAGGTTATAAACCGAATGCGATTGCTCAAGGATTGGCACTTCAGAAAACGACGACGATTGCTCTGATCGTACCAGAAGCAAGCTATTTCTATACGGGACAGATTATTAATGGTTTGATTGATGTGGCAAAAATTTATAAATATAATCTGATGCTGCATACAACGACGGAAGGCATTACTGAAATGAATGATATTATTGAAAATATCATCAAATCCCGTGTGGATGGTGTTGTGATTTTCAATGATAAGCTAAATAAGGAAGAATTGAATCAGTTAACAAAATATCAAGTTCCCATTGTTGTCATCGGTAATAAGATGAGTGATGAAACTGTTGGTTCTGTTTATGTGGATTACTCCAGCCTTGTTTATGATTATGCAATGGATTGCATCGCAAAAGGGAAAAAACGTTTGGCATTGATTGAGGATCGTAAGAATCCAGCAATGATCAAACAACTTCGTGATGGATTATCACGTGCTTATAAAGAAAACGGTATGGAATTTGACGGCTATATTGAAATTCCTAAGGAATATCGTTCCTCTTACTTATTCTTGAAAGAATATGTGAAGGATGGCGTACCTTATGATGTCGTCATTACGTATCGTGATTCTCAAGCTATGGCGGTTATGAACACCGTGAAAGAAGCAGGAATGAATATTCCTGATGATGTGGAATTGGTATGTATCTTAGATAGTAAATATAACTCTATGGCACGCCCTCAGATTTCTGGCTTTAAAATTCCAGATTATGATTTAGGTGCTGTTGCTATGCGTTTATTGACAAAGATGCTAACGGATGAAAATGATGTTCCAGATAAAGAAATCGAATTGAGCTATATTTTCACTCCACGTAAATCAACCAAGTAATCATTGCTTGACAAAGTAAAAAATTACATTATACTTAATACTACAACAGCTATGATAAGAAAGAGTACATAAGGAAATGAGCACAGAGAAGCGGCTGGCTGGTGAAAAGCCGCAGTCAGGAACTTATGGAATACACCTTGGAGCTGCTTTATGAAAAGTAAAGCCGTATGCTCACGTTATGAGCTTGAGAGCCTCATGTTATGAGGAACTAAGGTGGTACCACGCAAATAAAAAACGGCGTCCTTGGATAAGGACGCTTTTTTAATGGCTGAGAAAGGAATAGACTATGAATATTTATGAAGAATTGGTATGGAGAGGCTTAATTAAAGATTGCAGCTCACCGAAAATTGAAAACATGCTGAATAATGAAAAGGTCACTTTTTATATTGGTACTGATCCTACCGGAGACAGCTTGCATATTGGACATTATTCATCCTTTTTAATTTCTAAGCGTTTAAAACAGGCAGGGCACAATCCGATTTTGTTAGTTGGTGGAGGAACAGGGTTAATTGGCGACCCTAAGCCAACAGCAGAACGCGCTATGATATCAAAAGATGAAGTTGCGCATAACTTTGCATGTCTAAAGAAACAGGCGCAGGATGTATTTGGCTTTGAAGTTGTAAATAACTACGATTGGATTAAGGATATCAATACTTTGGATTTCTTGCGCGATTATGGGAAATATTTTAACATTAATTATATGTTGAATAAAGATATTGTTGCTCGTCGATTGGATGAAGGAATTACGTATACAGAATTTTCTTATATGATCTTACAGGCGTTGGATTTTATGCATTTGTATGAAAACCGCAACTGTATCATGCAAGTAGCAGGACAAGATCAGTGGGGGAATATCACAGCCGGTATTGAATTGATTCGTAAGAAATTAGGTAAAGAAGCATATGGGTTTACAATGCCATTGGTAACTAAGGCGGATGGAACAAAGTTTGGCAAAAGCGAAGGCAAGGCGATTTGGCTGGATAAAAATAAAACATCTTCTTATGAACTGTATCAGTTCTTGGTGAATAGTGAAGATAGTAAGGTTATTGAATATTTAAAGACATTGACCTTCTTAAGCCGCGAAGAAATTGAAGATTTAGAAGAAAAGACAAAGATAGATGCGGGACGCAGAGAAGCACAAAAGGCACTTGCGAAAGCCGTCGTTATTGATTTGCATGGTGAAGAGGAATATGAAAAAGCATTAAAAATTACGAATGCTTTCTTCAAAGGAAATATTAAAGATTTAACCAGCGATGAACTCGAGGATGCGTTGCATGGTTTTGATAGTATCGCAGTGGATGATCATATGCCGTTACTTGATGTCTTAGTACAAGCGAAAATTGCTAGTAGTAAACGTGAAGCAAGAGAATGGATCAAGCAAGGTTCTATTCAAATCAATGGTGAACGTATAAAAGACTGTGAATTTATCGTAAGCTCAACACATGCAATCACAACGAATAAAACCATTATCAAACGCGGGAAACGTAATTATTATGTAATTACACAATAAGATAAACAAAGAATTTCAAACAGATATACTTATGAAATCCCACGTTTCAATATGAAAGATTATATATATATGAGAAAAAAGCACATACAGAAATAGTATCTGATGTGCTTTATTTATTAGTGAATGAAAGCTGCTGGTGATAAAATTGCTTTATAAAACACAGGCCTGATATGCATAGGGCTAGACCTATACCGGTATAAAAAGATTTTATGCATACTGTTGGCCATACATGGCTTATTCTTAATAAAATACCACCGCTCATCATACAAAACATGATGATGTATGATTTTCTATCGAAAAATTGTAATATATGCATATAAGCATGGGCATAACGTAAGATTCGATTTGTATGCTTATGAATGAGTTTGCGAAAAATAGCAAAATAGAAAACAAGAAAGGTCAAGATCGTTGCTAGCATCATCCATAAAGTAAGAACAGAAGTGGATTGATAGCCGATATTTAGTATATTAATACCCGCTAGCAACCAAATGAAGCCGGCTAGTAACAAAAGGTAGTTTTTAGGGATATACATTCGTTTACGCATCTTTCACACTCGCTTTCAATATAAACAGGAAAAGAAGAAGACCGATACCTGTTAGGATATGGCCGATACCGGAAACACCGGAGATCATAGCGTTAACAGTATTGGTTAGTTCATTACCATTTACTTGTGTGATACCGCGCAGAAAGAGCATGAGGGAAGTTAATAAGACACCGGGATGATAGAGAATAAGAAATAGCCGATAATGTTTTTGTTTTTCGATATGAAATTGATGAATGGCAAATGTCACGATGAGAAACATGACCATTCCCAGCAGAAAGAGATGGGTATGTACAAAGGCAAGTGTTGTCCTGCCGTCAAATCCCATGAATTTGGTGTATTCGCGATAAAAGATACCACCAATCATGGCGAGAATTGCATAAAGTATAGCGTAGTTTACTGTTCTTTTCATAATGATAGAACTCCTTTCTTATGATGCTAAATAATGGAATTGCTTTATCATGCTTCGCCTTTTTAATAGAGAGGGTTTCAAAAAATAACAATGGTTAGATAGAGAATATGAAAGCCTATTTCCATTATTTATTGTTTGCAAAGCATTGTTGCTGAACTTTGTTCGTTGTAACGTGAAATTATGTTGATTTCGCATATAATAAGCGATATAACATTTCTTTTGTGAATTGACAGTTTTTGCGTTGATGTGAGAGATCTACCAACATATGTTCAAATAAAAACTGTAGAAAGGCTTCCTTTGTAAAGGTTGCTGTCCATAAGCTTTCAGGAATATGCGAATCTTGAGATAGGACAAGAAGAAACCCTTTCTGTATGTGCTGTAAATATTGTTGTTCCAAGGCTTTCCCCTTTTGCTTATCTTCTGAGCGCAATACATGCAATTGTCCTAAAAAAACAGCTTGGAAATCCTCTATATGTTCGCTTAAACGTTGATAGATGGTTTCATAGAAGATAGGGAAACAAGGGGGTTCATCGAATGTGCAAAGATCTTTATGAAAAACCTTTTTCCAGAAATTTTCGATGATAGCCAATACTAAATCGGCTTTTGAAGGAAAGTAATTGTACACTACACCAACAGATATATCCAGTTTTTTGGCGAGCGAGCGAATACTGAGGTGAGTCATTCCTTCCTCATAGGTGATTTGTTCGGCAGCTTCTAATAATTCGTCTTTTGATGTGACTACCTTATTCATAATGATTCCTCCTAATATGAACACTGTTCATTATAGACGCGTTATTGCTGCTCGTCAAGTAGAATACCTTTCTATGCTATAGAACCAATCGATACAATTCACATAGTATAAAAGTAAAGGAGGAGTGCTATGAAAATCGGTGTGGTTTGTAGTGATGAAAGAATGATGCAGGTAGCAGATAATCTGAAAAAAGATTATGTAGTTTATAGGATACAGGAAGATACTGACTTTTTAACATTACCACAGCTGGATGCTTTTGTCTTGCCAGTGAAGGGAATGAATGAAGAACATAATGTACAGATGTGGAATTCCTATATGCATATTCCCAGTAGCTTTTGGAAAATTCAGGGAAAAGAAATGGTTGTTTTCCAGGGTATAGAAAATGAAGCTGCCAAAAAATTAAATGTAGAAGTCGATTATTATATGAATGCGGAAGAGGTCATAACACAAAACGCTATTTTAACAGCAGAAGGTGTTTTAAATGAATTAATTTCACATACTTGTAAAAGTATTTATGCTATAACAATCGATATTGTTGGATATGGGCATTGTGGTAAAGCTATTTATACAATGTTAAAAAATCTTCATACTCATGTACGCGTAATACGCCGTGATTGTGTGATGAGTAAGGAATTTTTACCAATAAAGGAATGGAAAGAATGTGGCGATGTCATCATTTATACTGCTCCGGTACAAATATTGGATGATGCGCAGATACGTTCATGGTCAAAAACACCATTATTCTTAGATATTTCAACACCCGTTTTGTTTCATGAGGAACAAATACACCGTCTGCATCTGAACTATTACAAGATCAGTAATCTGCCAGGTCGTTTTGCATGTATCAGTGCCGGTAATATTATCGCAGATCATATAAGGAGGAGATTACATGAAGAATAAGCGCATTTTATTTGGTATTTGTGGCTCATTTTGTAATCATGCGAAAGTATTAAAGCAGTTGGAAATCTTATGTCAGGAAAATGATGTACAAATCGTGGTAAGTGAAAATGTGTACACTTGTGATACACGTTTCTTTAAAGCGGATGATTTTTTGAATCGCTTGGTAAATTTAAGTGGTCACAGTATCATTCATACAATCGTAGAGGCTGAAAAGGTCGGCCCATGCAATTGTTACGATCTAATGGTGATTGCCCCGATGAGTGCTACTGTTTGTGCAAAACTAGTGCACGGCATTTACGATCATCCTGTTACACTAGCTGCCAAAGCTATGCTGCGAAATAAGAAAAATATTGTTTTTGGAATAGCAACAAATGATGGCCTGGGGATTAGTGGAGCTAATATTTTCACTCTGCTGAATTATCGAGGGTTTTATGCCATTCCATTTGCTCAAGATGCACCATTCCAAAAAGAACGCAGTATTGTCGCCAAATGGGATCTGTTAATGGAAACCTGTGATATGGCGCTTCAAGATCAACAGATAGAACCAATCTTATTAGGAGGAAACGTATGATGGCAAAATTGATGGTAGCATTGATTACTCCCTTTACCAAAGAACATGAGGTTGATTATCCGGCATTGCGTGCATTAATTGCCCGCTTAATGGCGGAGGGAGCGGATGGGTTTATCGTATGTGGTACAACAGCAGAAACACCTTGTTTAAGTGAAGAGGAACGTTTGCAAATAGTGAAATTTGTCTTGCAAGAAACCCATCATGAGATAGAAATATGGTTTGGCTGTGGGACAAATTGTACAGCAGATACTTTGCGGGCTGTGCATCAGGTTCAACAGCTGCCTATTGATGGTGTGCTTTTAGCTGCACCGTACTATAATCGACCTTCACAAGCTGGATTGTATGAACATTTTGCATGCATTGCTGCACATAGCTCTGTCAATATTATGCTTTATAATATTCCCTCTCGGACAGGTGTGAAACTTGAAGCAGAGACGATCGCAAAATTAATAACAACATGTCCGAATATTGTTGCTTTAAAGCAGGCATGTGATGATTTTGCAGCAGTTCAAAAGTTAAAAAAAGAGCATCCTCATTTCATAATATATAGCGGGGAAGATGGAACCATTGACGAAGGCATGGATGCGGGTATGGATGGTTTGGTATCTGTACTTGGACATGTATCACTTACCAAGCTAAAGCATTTTCTATGTGGCAATCGTAAAGATAACGAATTGCGTAAGGAATTAAAGCAGGAAGCGACATTGTTATTTCAGGAACCATCTCCAGCTTGTGTGAAATATGTCTTGGCACAAAGAGGAGAAATTCAAAATGTTTTGCGATTACCTATGATCGAAGTGCAAAATGAACATTTAAAAAAGAAACTACAGGCTACTTTTATCGACAAGTAATCCTTCATGAATATGTTAGAGTCATCTTAGGTGATGAAGATGGTTCAGGTCAAAGTGTTTGATGAGGAGCATGAGGATGATCTCAGCGATATGATCAATGCATTTTTAGAGGATAATCCGGATATCGATGTAGTTGATATTAAATTTTCAACTTCCTGCAGTATACAGGAGGAAGAACAAATATATTGCTTTTCAGCACTACTCATATATCGCACATAACATGAAAGTGTTTGCGCATACTACTGATGGAGGTGTAAATATGCAGAAAAAAACCGAAATTTTATGTAGTGTGAACAATTGTGTCTATCATAAAGACAATCATTGTGTAGCAGAAACCATCAGTGTTACTTGCGACAATTGCATTGAACCAAATGCTTGTTGCGAAACTGAATGCAGTTCTTTCCGTTGCAAATGCGGAAAATAACAAACAAAGGCGATCCATACGATCGCTTTTTCTTTCCGCGAATTCCTAAGACAATCATCAATACTTTCCCATCGACAGATAAAAGCCCCTTGATATTACAGGTATGGTGCATTTCACATACATATGGTATAATTAAAACCGAGGTGATTTCATGCGTAAACTTTCGATTTTATGCATCTTGTTGACGGTATTTCTTACCGGATGTAAAAATCTGCATCATCAAGATAGTGAAAGCATAAAAGTATATGAGAGCTTTATTGATGCCGTAGTTAGTAATAAGGGGATAGAATCAAAAATCATTCCCTTTGAATATAAGATGAATGTATTTAAACAAAAGGATGATTATAAATATGAAATAGAGCTGTATAATCCACAAGTTGCCATGTATGATATCCAGGCCATCGCAGTGGATCAGAATATGGATTCTAATACGAATGTATATCCTTGTATTGGGATATTAGGGGATGATGCCAACAGTCAGTATAATATGATTCCCTATCAAGCGCGGGGAGAAAAAGGCTTTGTTAAAATGATCATTTTAGATGCGATATCACCAAAGAAACAATTTACGGTCAATGTGATGGTGACTTGGAAAGACAGCACATTGCAAAACCAATCCCGTGTTTTTTTCAACTGTAATTATGTGCAGGAAAAAGGGGATACGGCAATTGGAGAAAAGACTACTTCAGATGCTGGTAAAGCAAATGTGGATTAGAGAGGAAACTATTCATGAAGGATAACACAAGAAGTACAAAAAGAAAACAGTCAATCGTCGCCGGAGCATTGGTAAGCTCTGCTGGTATCTTTTTTGCCAAATTGATTGGACTGATTTATGCAATACCATTCAATAATATTTTGGGTACCAATGTCAACGTCGAATATTATGCGATTACCCAATCGCTCTACATGTATTTATTAAATGTATGTCAGGCGGGCTTTCCTTTTGCAATAGCAACACTGGTAGCTCGTTACACGACAAAAGGTGATTATAAGACAAGTATTTTTGTGAAAAAGCTCAGCACGCGATTGATGATTTCTTTAGGATTTGTCATGATGTTGTTATTTATGCTGTTTTCCAAACCAATTGCGCATATGATGTACGATGGGGCAGGAAGTGCAGATGATTTACGTTGGGCATTTGTCGGCTCCAGTTTTGCTTTGTTCTTTGTGCCGATTCTGAGTAGTATGCGTGGGTTTTATCAGGGATTGAAAGAGATGGAAATCTATTCATTGTCACAAGTTTTGGAACAGCTAGCAAATGCTTCGTTTGTGCTGATTGCTTCCAGCATCGCTGTTTATATCTTTCATGGTGATCATATATGGGCTGTATATTTTGGCGTTTTCTCAACGAGCGTTGCAGCTATCACGGCGATGATCCATCTTAAATTTTATGATCGTAAGCGAATGAAAGAAATACGACGATTGGCACATGAACAGGCCTTTGAAAATAAGATTGAAAGCAGAGAGATTTTAAAGGAATTGTTATATGTATCCATACCGTTTATGTTAATAGCTTTATTAGGCTATAGTGATAGCATTATTAACACATTGTTCCTACAAAAAGGTTTAAAGGGGCATGGTCTTTCAGGAAGTGAAATCACCCTGATTTCATCTACTATTAATTATAAGGTTGTTAAGTTGATGAGTATTCCCATGGTATTGGCACCAGGTTTTTCCAGTGCGATCATTCCCCATATTACAAGTGCCATAACGCAACATAATATGAAACAGGTACGTAAAAACATCCGCGATTGCATAGATATCGTTTTGTATATTGCTTTACCGGTATCGTTTTGCCTATATGTGTTTGCTGAACCGCTGATCGTTACACTATTTCCGCCGGAACATGCTAAAGACATCCCGGCAGTAGCCCAGATTATTCGCTGGTTTTCCATTGTCGCTTTTCTAGATACGATGACTCCAATTGTTACCAATTTAATGGTGGCTACGGGGTTACGACGCAATTCTGTGCGCAATACGACAATTCAAGTCGTTGTGAAATTTGCCCTTAGCTATATCATGCTGGTAAAATTTAGCTACCAAGGCTTAGTGTTTTCCACGGTGATTTCAGCTATGCTGAATATTAGCATCAGTTTGTATGAACTAACAAAACATCATGATATTCAATGGAAATATACCTTGCATCGACTTTTCGTCATCCTATGCGGTTGTGGTATTTTATGGATACTTGCACAACTGTGCTTTCATTTAGGACTTCGTGGAAATTATGAGGCAGGACGTGGCATGGCATTTATACAAATGGCCTTTGCTGGCGGTATTTCTTGTATTGGCTACTTTGCGTTCACGTATGTATTCCATTTGCCACAAACGTTATTACACTTGGATTTTGCTGTATTATTTAAGAAACGGAAGAGAGGATAATATGCGATTAGATAAATATTTATCCCATGCCGGTGTGGGAACACGTAAAGAAGTGAAACAACTAATTCGCAAAAAACATGTACGTGTGAATGGTGAATTGGTGGTAAAAGATGATATGCATGTGGAAGAAGATGATTTGGTTCAACTCGATGGGGAACATATTTATTATGAACCTTTCGTCTATTTGATGCTGAATAAACCAAGTGGAGTCATTTGTGCTACTCAGGATAGTGAACATGAAACAGTGTTAGATTGTTTTGATGTCATGTTGCCCAAAGGCTGCTTCCCAGTTGGAAGATTAGATATGGATACGGAAGGGCTGGTGCTCATTAGCAATGATGGGAAACTAGCGCATCACTTACTATCACCTAAGCACCATGTACGTAAAACCTATTATGTCGAGCATCAGCTATGTTTAGATGAAACGGCAATTAAAACATTGTGCAATGGAAGCATCATTTTAGATGAAAAAACAGTATTATGTGCTGCATTAGAAGTCATTAATGAAACAAGCTGTTTCTTTCACATTGAAGAGGGCCGCTATCATCAGATAAAACGGATGTTTTCAGCTGTTGGCAATGAGGTACTGTATTTAAAACGCGTAGCTATGGGGCCTTTGCGATTAGATGATCATTTAGAAGTGGGCGAGTGGCGAGCGCTGACACAGGAAGAGCTTGCTGCTCTTAAGGCAGTCGCATGATTGTTCTCATGGCTGCTCTGGATGCACATGGACTTATTGGTAATCATGATAAAATGCCTTGGCATGTGCCAGAAGAATTGGCATTTTTTAAAATGAAAACCCTCCATCAGCATGTACTCATAGGAAGAGAAACATGGGAGGCGATGGAAAGTACATTGCCGCAACGACACGTTCATGTTTTAACTAGGAATCCTAACTATGCAGGCAAACCAGGGTATGAATATATCGAAACTTCCCTGCAAAAAGTCATCTTCAATTGGAAACCACAAGCACAGCCATTACTCATCTGTGGTGGTGCGCAAACATATGAGCAGTCTTTACCATATGCAGATGAGTTATGGCTTTCACTTCTTCCTGACACCTATGAAGGAACGGTATTTTTTCCTAAGTTTGATGAGAAAGACTTTATGGTGAAAGAGCAAATTAGATATACAAAATTTCAATTTTTTCGCTTATTGCGAAAAAAGAAAGGAGCATCTTTATGAGGTTTGTCGATATCATAGAAAAAAAGAAAGAAAAAGCATCCTTGACAAAAGAAGAATTACATTTTTTCATTGATGGTTATGTGAAAGGCACCATCCCTGATTATCAGGTGAGTGCACTCTTGATGGCTATTTACTTTAATGGTATGGATGCTCAGGAAACGGCCTGCTTATGTGAAGAAATGTTGTATAGTGGAGATGTCATGGATCTGTCTGCGATTTCTGGTGTGAAATGTGACAAGCATTCTACAGGTGGCGTAGGTGATAAAACAAGCTTATCCTTAGCACCGATGGTAGCAGCCTGTGGCGCCAAGGTAGCAAAGATGAGTGGACGCGGCTTAGGTCATACCGGCGGCACTTTAGATAAGGCAGAAAGTATTGAAGGTTTTCGCGTGGATTTAAATGAACAGGAATTTCTTGAACAAGTCAATACCATCGGTTTGGCAATCATTGGACAAACGCAACGATTAGTACCTGCGGATAAAAAATTATATGCTTTACGAGATGTCACGGCTACTGTGAATTCAATACCGTTGATAGCCTCCAGCATCATGTCAAAAAAATTAGCTGCTGGCAGTGATACCATTTTGTTAGATGTAAAGTATGGTGAAGGGGCTTTTATGGAAACTGCACAAAAAGCAGAAGAATTGGCCGAAACGATGATAGCAATCGGTAAGCATTTCCATAAAGATGTTAGAGCCATGATTTCCAGCATGAATCAGCCTTTAGGCAATGCCATTGGAAATGCCTTAGAAGTAAAGGAAGCAATAGCTACCTTAAAAGGGGAAGGCCCGCAGGATTTTACTGAATTATGCTTGAAAGCTGGCAGTATTATGTTACAGCAGGCTCATCTTGCAAATAGTGAGTCACAAGCTAGGGCGATGCTGATGGAAGTTATTAAAAATGGGAAGGCTTTTGAAAAATTAATAGCAATGGTACAGGCCCAAGGAGGCAATGTAGAACAGATTAAACATCCAGAAACATTACCAAAAGCAAAAGCCATTTTTGAGGTAAAGGCGTTATGTGATGGTTATGTAAAAGAACTGCATGCCTTGCAATTAGGAACATTAGCGATGCAGCTTGGGGCCGGACGTATGGTAAAAGAAGATCGCATAGATCCTTCTGTTGGTATCGTTTTAAATAAAAAGGATGGCGATTATGTGCAAACAGGAGATGTACTTGCGTATGTGCATAGCAATCATCCATTAGCAAAACAATGGTTGCAGGATTTTTATGACGCGTATACATTTTCCGCTGTTCCACAAGCAAAACAGCCTTTGATTCATAAGGTATTAGGTGAATGAAAAAAGGTTTGTTTGCGCTTGCCTGTATCTGTATTCTAGTTGCCTTGGCAATAGATAAAGAAGTATTGATTAGTTCTTTTTGGTCTGTCATAAAATATGGCTGTATGGCGTATGGCATCACTTTGCTCACATATGCATTATGTAGTAAGCGTATCACTTATGTAAACACAACTTTGACCATGATGGGTGTCATATTGCTGACGTGTTATACGATTGTTTTAGTGGATACTTTTTTCTTTCATACCTTGCCTTGGCTCTCTGGTATGATAAGATATCCTATTTTCTCCGCTTATGTTCCAGCATATGTATTGTTTATAATACCAGGTATTTGCTTATCCTTTCATGAATAGAGCCATTTGCGTAATGAAAATGGGTTTAACATTAAATACAAGTATATGAGTTGAATAAGAACAACAAAAGAGCAGGGAATCTGCTCTTTTCCTTTGAAAATCGTTTTTCATTGCATAACGTTGTTTTTATCTTACAGAAGAAATAATGAGTGCCATAAACACCAAAGGCGTCGTACCAATGTTTTCAATGCCATGCGATGCTCCATCTGGAGTATGCGTTACATCAAATGGTTCTAAAATACGTATAGTGCCATTGTCATGATAACGAGCTTTTCCTTCAAGAATATAATAAGTTTCACTATCTCCGTGATGAGCATGATATCCCAACGAAGATCCAACATCAATTGTTACGCGAGCATACATTTTCACATGTGGGCCCATTTCTTCTGGTGATAAAAGATGTTCTATGTGCATGGTTCCTTTTCCACCTGCACGGTTTTCATAATGTTCAATAGGTTGTTTCATTTAGGTAGTTCCTTTCATTTTACGATAGGATTCGCGATATTTCTCATAAGCCAGTTTTTCAGAATCCTGGGCTAAACTTTTCAAGGCACTGGCAACCTGTTCGGGACTCTCTTTCATATCCGATTTGATCCAATTAATCACAACACCACTGATACCAAAACTGAAAAATTCAGCATAAAATTTTTTATCCGAAGCATCAAGCTGATGATGTAAATCTAAAGCATCAATAGCTTTATAAAAAAGGGTGCTTGTTAGTGTGAAGATAAAATTTTGGAAGTAGCTTTCATCATGACGAATCGTATTGCTGTAAAACCATTTGTTATTACGAATATGTTGTAATAATACAGCCATGTAGCGATGCCAGTTTTCTAAAGAGATGTCTTCATCAAACACTTGACTGGCCTCTTGTTCATAAATCCAGCTCAGCAACTCGTATTTATCACGGAAATGATAATAAAACGTTTGACGATTAAAACCACTGACATGTGTTATATCCGCAATCGTAATTTTTGCAAAATTCTTGCGTGAGGTCAATTCCATAAGAGCAGTTGCTAATATGCTTTTTGTATCCATACTTTCCTGCTGCATAGTATCACCCGTTTCTTGTATCTTATTATACACTACTTTTTTTATGATAGCAAAGTTGTTTTCATTTGCTGTGGGTATGACATAAGGCTTTCTGAATCATACTAATGATAGGATGTGATGGTATGAAACAAAAGAAACGATGGATTCTTTACAGCTTGAATTTTTTCGTGTTTGCGGCAATTTCTATGGTGAATACACAAATAATTCCTTATTTGGGAAAGGTAGGATATGATGTAGTTGAGCGTGGTTATATCTTAGCAGGAAGTGCTATTATTGCTATCATCGGACAATTTCTGTTTGGTTATTTATGCGATCGATTTAAGAGATTAAAGCCTTTTTTCTTATTGGCATATGGTTTTATGATAGCAGGTAGTATCATGATGTTTATCATACATAAACAATTGTTTTATTATCATCTTTTTGCTGTTTCGCTTAGTGGAGGAATGGTAAAGGTCATTATGGGACTGAATGAAACATGGATGCTAGAGGTTGATGAGGAAAATTATGGCAGATTGCGAGCTGCCGGTGCTTTAGGATTGACCATTGGTTCACCGATCGCAGGCAGTGTCATTCATGCTTTCGGATATAATTTTTTACTATTTATGCTAATAGGAGTCAGCATATTTCTGCTCTTCTTTTTTTGGAAAAGCGTGGATGCACAAAAAAAGAAGAGCGAACATGTACGTTTAGAAAGTTTAAAAGAATTGCTTACGAATCGCTTATACTTATTACTCGTGTTGATTTATTTAATGATTTACATGATTGGTACGGCAGATCAATATGTCGTCATTGATAAGATGTTAGCGATTGGTGCTGATACGAGTGCTGTAGGGATTAAGTGGGCAGTACAGTCATTTATGGAAGTACCACTCTTCTTATTTGCTTCCGCTATTTTAAAACGTGTAAAACCAGGCATGCTTTTATTGTTTGGTACGGTGATGTATGGCCTAAAGTTTTTCTTATACGGAGTGTTTAGTGTTGCATGGGCAATCATCGCAGCAGCATCTTTACAGTTAGTGACGTTACCGATTATCATGCTAAGCAGCAAGATATTGATCAAAGAAATTACACCACGCAAATTGTTTAGCAGTGCACAAATGTTTGCCATGGCAATCTTTGTTGGTGTCAGTGGTTTACTGACTCCGATTATCACAAGTTATTTATGCAAGAGAATAGGGTATGATATGACGTTGTATATGATAGCTGCCTTTACCCTTTTGCCAGTTGTACTAATTCTTTGGTATTTACATTTACGTAAACAAGTGATAGCAAAACAATCCTGACATCCTATGCGGATGTTTTTTTATAAATGTATTTAACTAAATAGCCCTATTTTTCAAAATATCAAGCGATAAATAATTACACATCACGTTGCTTGGTTTCTTTGTACTTTTTTTGATAGAATACCAAAAGAACACATTGCGATATCCATCAATCAGGTGTATAATGAAAACATGTAATCGCTTACAAGGAGGCGAATTGGAATGATTAACGACGACAACGTCTTTGCGTTTCTTGGCATTGCTATAGGGGTATCTATTGCGGCGCTGTTCTATGCGCGCTATCTTTACGGCAGTGTCAAGAAAGAGAAGATCCACATGCATCTGCTGGAAAACCTTTCCAGTTTTATTCACGAGGGGGCAATGGCTTTTTTATCGCGTGAATACAAGATCATTATTCTATTCATTATCGTAGTAGCTGTCTTATTGGCTTCTTTAGGTTTAATTCCATCTTTGCAACATGCAGATGGTGTAGGACCGGGAGCTGCTTTCTGTTTTCTTATTGGAACCCTTTGTTCTGGTGTAGCAGGTTTTTGTGGTATGTTGACGGCAACAAAAGCAAATGCCCGTGTAACACAGGCAGCACATGACAACGGTATGCCAAAGGCTTTACGTATTGCATTCAGTGGTGGTTCTGTTTTGGGGTTGTGTGTAGTTGGATTTGGTTTATTAGGTTTAAGTGTTTTATTTTGCGGTTTTTATTTCTTTACAAAAGATATGTATCTGGCAGCACACGTCATCAGTGGATACAGTTTAGGGTGTAGTTTTATCGCATTATTTGCCAGAGTCGGTGGTGGTATTTATACAAAAGCTGCCGATGTTGGTGCAGACTTAGTAGGTAAGGTAGAAAGTGGTATTCCAGAAGATGATCCACGTAATCCGGCGGTCATCGCCGATAATGTTGGAGATAATGTTGGGGATATCGCGGGTATGGGAAGTGATTTGTGTGAGTCCTATGTTGGGGCAATCGTTTCCGCAATATCCCTGGGTATCAGTTATATGGCAGTGCAGGGTGAACACATGGGAATAAGTTCCTTAATGTTTCCTATACTGATTGCGGCTTTGGGTATTTTATCTAGTATCTTTGCACAAGTCTTTGTCCGAGCCAAAGAGTGGGATAACCCTGCAAAAGCTTTAAATATTGCAACTTATGTTTCTACTTTGGTAGTATTAGTAGGCTCTTTACTATTAAGCTATTTTGTATTTAATGATGTCTATCCTTTCTATTCCATTCTAAGTGGATTAGTTGTTGGTGTCTTTATTGGACGTATTGCCGAGTATTACACAAGTGATTCGTATCGTCATGTAAAAGAAATAGCTGAACAATCATTAACCGGTCATGCGACCAATATTATTTCCGGTTTTAGTATCGGTATGCAATCAACAGCTTTAACAATTCTCTTGTTGGCTGCTGGTATTGCTGCCAGCTATCTGTTTTTTGGAATGTATGGTATAGCCTTAGGTGCAGTCGGTATGCTTTCAACTGCCGGTATTACTGTATCTGTGGATGCTTATGGACCAATAGCTGATAATGCCGGAGGTATTGCTGAAATGAGTAATATGGAAGAGCATGTGCGAGAAATCACAGATCATTTAGATTCAGTAGGGAATACCACAGCAGCTGTCGGTAAGGGATTCTGTATTGGCTCTGCGGCCTTTACCGCGTTAGCAATGATAGTCGCTTATTCCCAGCTTGCTCATCTAGATGTCATATCACTATTAGAACCAGGTGTGATCATCGCCTTACTGATTGGTGCAATGCTCCCATTTTTCTTTACTTCTTTAACAATAAAGTCGGTAGGAAAAGCGGCGAATCAGATGATTGAAGAAGTTCGCCGACAATTTAAGGCAGATCCCGGTATTATGAAAGGTACAAGTAAGCCGGATTATGCACAATGTGTTGATATTTCTACACAAGCAGCTTTAAAAGAAATGATTCTGCCTGGGTTGATTGCGGTGATTTCACCCATCGCGACTGGTATCCTTCTAGGAACAAAAGGTCTTGG
Source organism: Eubacterium sp. 3_1_31 (assembly GCF_964249515.1). Taxonomy (NCBI): domain Bacteria; kingdom Bacillati; phylum Bacillota; class Clostridia; order Eubacteriales; family Eubacteriaceae; genus Eubacterium; species Eubacterium sp. 3_1_31. Next base: position 104,316 of record NZ_CAXUBY010000004.1, on the reverse strand, counting down.
AGGACTGCTGATTGGCGCATTGATGTCAGCAATCATGTTGGCGGTGTTTATGGCGAATTCCGGTGGTGCATGGGATAATGCTAAGAAATATATTGAGTCCGGTGCTTGCGGTGGTAAGGGAAGTGAGGCTCATAAAGCGGCCATCACAGGAGATACGGTCGGTGATCCCTTTAAAGATACGGCAGGACCGGCAATGGATATCTTAATCAAATTAATGTCAGTGATTTCATTGATCTTAGCTCCTGTATTATTAGAAATGACACCACTGTTGGATTTCCTTTTCCATTAGCTTGAAAAATAACAAAAAATTTCTTATAATGTCTATGTAAGAGTAGACTGTGTGACCCTACGATAGTGGGTTGAAATAGAAAAAGCTCTTGACTTTTGGGTTCAAGAGCTTTTTCATGAAGGAGGATTTCCTTATGGAACTTGTCTTATGCAAAGAGAATGGGCAAACGATCATTCAAGAAAATGGGCATGCGATTTATACGATTGAAGAAGAAAAAGAGCAGGGTCTTTTGTGTGTCTATCTAAAGAACATGTATGGCGAAGAAGTATTAGGAATGTATCAGATACAAAAATGGTATACGCGTTTTATCCGTAAACATACGGAAGATTTTACAATTTATGCAAAAGATGATAAACAAGGTGAAATGCATGGCTTTAAAGAAGGCTATGAAGTGGCATGGAAGGATGTTTTTTATCGCTTTTATGGTGGTTATCATGCCACCAAAAAAACAATCTTATGTATTGATAAAGAAATGCAGCTTGCCGAATTTACGATGGATGCAAAACCTACTGTCCGTTTACGTAATACATCGCTGAATGCCATTTTTGCTTTGTTGTTGTATATGTTTGATGCACATTTGGCCTTTGATAAATTCGAAGAAGAGGCATATTTGTATCGATATAAAGGACGTTATCAAGATGCTTATGAATTTGAAAAATAATCAGATGATGATCCCAATCTAAGTGCTTTTACTATAACATAATTCATCTTGACTGCAAGTATACTGAAAACGGGAGGGATTTCATGAACTTGCAGGCTTTTTTTACCCTTTGGCAGGATGTAGGACTTATTCTATATGCCATTTTAAAAGCTTTTTTACCTCTTCCATCATTAGAAGTCGTGCTGACTCCATTATGCTTAAAGCATCCGGAAAAATGGCTGTTATATTCCTTTGAAGGTGCAATTGGTACTTGCATTGGCGGTGCTATCGGATATGGCATTGCATACAGCGTCGGTCGTAAAGCACTTGCTCATATTGCCAGTGATGAAGATATCGAAAAGGGAGAAACTTTGATGCGCAAACATGGATTGCTTGCTGTGTTCATCGGAGGTATTACGCCAATCCCTGATTTCTTACTGGCTTATTTGGCTGGCTTTACCAAAATGCCTTTTCTTTCCTTTACGCTGTGTGATGGCATGGCTCGACTTTTACGCAGTATCATCGTAACTTATGGATTAAAGAGTTTGGGAACCATCATTCATGTGGATGCTTTTGGAACTTGGTTTTCTTTATTAATTCTAGTATGGATGTTGTATCGCTGGTATCAAAGCCGGCGCAAGCTACGCTCACAAACAACATCTAAGAAATAAGGAAATAGTTGATCGTTTTCCATTTTTTCCGGATGCCATTGTACACCAAGAACGGGAAGTTGTTTATGGAGAAAGGCTTCCACATATTGTTCTTTACTATAAGCTAATATATCCAATTGTTCACCACATTGTTTTACTGCTTGATGATGATAGCTATTGAAACTGGTACCATCGCTATAAAGTTGATGCAGTATGGAGTTTTTGGGGAAATATAACGGATGAGCATGTAGTGTGGCATGGGTATTTATATCAATGTTTTGGAAAAGCTTGCTGCCATAATATACAGCAAGTAATTGCATTCCTCGACATATTCCTAAAATCGGTTTTTGTTTTTGTAAAAAGGCTTGGATACAAGCAAAATCAAAATGATCCTGTGCATGGTCATAAAAGTTGCAAGAGGCATCTGGTATTTCTTGAAGATAATAGCTGCGTAAATCATAACCGCCGCACACGATGAGCGCATCACAACTTGTGGCAGCTACAGCTAATGAAGCATAGGAAACAATGGGGAATAGGGCACAACCATATTGCGAACAAGCATCCACATAGGTTGCATTGATGAACCATTTTGATTGGCTATCAAAAGATTCCATACGGCATGTAATGGCAATGGTTTTCATAACAAGCCTCCTGTTTTACTCTATGCGTTTTTCCTATGCTTGTGCCTATCAAAAAAAGAAAAGCTGATTTTCAGCTTTTGGAGTAAAGTCGTCCTTGCCAAGTATTACGGCGTTTCATCTCTTTATCGATGGTGTTTAAAACATTTACTTTGTGCAAGGTCCAAGTAGGCGCAATAAGTAGTTCTTTCACACCATCACCAGTCAATCGTTGGATGATCATTTCCGGAGGCAAAACTTCTAACTGGCGTATCACGATATCTACATAATCTTCTAATGATAATAACGGAAATGGTTGGTTTTCATATTCTGTTGCCATCTGCGTATCCTGCATGATATGCAGCATGTGAAGTTTGAGTGCGTGAATAGGCAATGTAGCTAATGCTTTGGCACTTTCCAGCATCATATCTGTGGTTTCATAGGGTAATGAATTAATTAAGTGCACCGCCACTTTGATATCAGTTTTTGCCAGGCGCTGCAAACAATCTAAAAACTGTGCATATGTGTGACCGCGATTGCAATGTTGAGCTGTTTGATCATAGATGCTTTGTAATCCCAATTCGATCCAAATATCTTTCTCTTTACATAAGGAATGCAGATAAGCAAGCTTATCATCTTCTAAGCAATCTGCGCGTGTGGCAATGCTTAAGGCAAGTACATCTTTTCGTTCCATAAATGGTTGAAAACAGTGTTTGAGCTCATGCAAAGGGGCATATGTATTCGTGTATGCTTGAAAATAGGCAATACTACCACCATTTGGCCATTTTCTAAGCATCATCTGCTGACGATCCATAAATTGCTTCATTAAATCATCCTGTAGATTTCCAGCATATTCACCACTGCCTAAGCTGCCACAAAAGGTGCAACCGCCCTGACCACAGGTTCCATCACGATTCGGACAGGAAAAATTGGCATTTAAAGGAACTTTAAATACTTTTTGATGATAACGATGCTTTAAATAATAATTCCATGTATGATAACGTTTATTATCATCACTATACGGGAAGGGGTTATTGTATGCCATAAAATCACCGCATTCATTTTAGCATATTCGTATAAAAAGTAAATCTTTTCTCCATCAAAAGTAAAAGCATGCTATAATACTCTTACTAATAAAAACGTAAAATATGAAATAGGAAAATAAAATATTACAAATGAAAAAAATTCCAGAAATGTAAAAGGAAAAAGTATTTATTTTTCACATTAAGTATGAGATAATAAAATGCACACGCAAGGATTGAGGTAGTAAGAATTATGGATGGAAACAAGAAAGTAATACAGTGTAAAAAATATCCGATTACCTATACATTGGTAATTAAACAAGTGAAAAATATCAATATGCGTATTAGTACGAAGGGTGAGGTCATCGTTAGCGCAAATCCATTCGTATCACTGGATAAAATTGATGATTTCGTCAGTAGTAAAGCCAGTTGGATTGCCAAACACCAGAAATCGATGGAAGAACGAAGCCATTGTACTGTGTTTGATGAGAATCAGCTGATGTTGTTTGGTAATTCTTTGAAAATAAAATATATGACGGGGAAGTATAATCATGTAAGCTATGATGATAAATATCTGTATGTGCAATATCGCACAAACAGTGATCCGCAAAAGGTCATTCATCAGTTTATTGATAAATTGTGTAAGGATGTCTTTAGTGATGTAGCAATGCTCACGTGTCGTTCGCTCAGTGACTATCATATCGCATACCCTCAAATCAAAGTGCGGGATATGAAAAGTCGTTGGGGAAGCTGTACACCGGCCAAACAGTCCATTACTTTGAATCGAAAGCTGATCCATTACCCATTAGAATTTATTGAGTATGTAATTCTTCATGAATTTGTACATTTTATTCAGCCAAATCATTCAAAAGCATTTTATCACATTATCGAAAATTATATGCCGGATTATAAAAAACGGATGGAGCTTGTCAGCTAGAAAAGGGAGTTCACATGGTAAAAATTATAACAGATACTTCTGCTTTATTTACGGTAGAAAATGGCATCCATATGGGAGTAGATGTCTTGCCTTTATGTGTCAGCATTGATGACCATCAGTATCGTGATTTATGTTTTGATACAAAATTGTTTCTTGATAAAATAAAGGAAGGGCATGTTCCCAGCAGTTCACAACCACCGATTGGTGAAGTGTTGGCTGCATATGAAGATGCGAAAGAAGAAGAAATTTTAAATATCACAATGGCTGATGGCTTGTCAGGCACCTACCAAACCGCTTGTATGGCGAAGCAGCAGGCATGCAATGCTTCCTCAATTACGGTGTTAAATTCACAAACATTATGTGGACCTCATCGTTATTTAGTGGAGAAGGCAGTGCGTCTTCGTGATTTAGGAAAGAATGTAAAAGAAATCGTGCAGGAACTGGAACACAGTATTGCCAGTGAACACTCCTTTTTGATTCCACAAAATTTTGATTTCTTACGTCGCGGTGGACGTTTAAAACCTGCGGCTGCAACGATTGGCGGTCTTTTGAAACTTAAACCAATCATGGAGAAAGTAGAAGGCGGTACACGGCTAGATAAGTTTGATATTGCTAGAACTTTAAGTAAGGCAGTGCAGCATATTGTAGACTTCATGAAAGAAGATGGCGTAAATGAATATTATAAAATCTTTGTCTCTCATGCAGATGCCTTAGAAGATGCAAGAAAGATCAAAGAAAAACTAGTATCTATCTTCAGCGAATGTGAAATAGAATTATTGGATTTGTCACCGGCTTTCATTACACAGGGAGGGCCACAGTGCATTGCCATTCAATATATTGCAAAATAGAAGATATGTAGGAGTATCTTCTTTTTTGCATATAAAAAAACAGCTGTTTCTAACCAAACGCTGAACAGCATTTTTATGCATATCGTTTATGCTTATGTTTGCTTTTAGAATGCCAGGTCCTTCGTATATTTCTAGCAATTACGTTACACTCTATAGTATAGAATACTGATGTTATCAATAATGAGACATGATATCTTGTGATGTTTGATAATTGGAAAGGATGGATGAAATGATGAATAAAACATTTATGAAAGAATTACTTACATGTATCTCTGTAAGTGGGAGAGAAAAAGCGATACAACAAATTATTTATGAATATATGAAGGATGTATGTGAAGATAGTCAGATGGATGCCAGTAAGACCCTAATTAGTGTTTTGAACGCAAAAGCAAAACAAAAAGTATTGTTATGTGCACACGTAGATGAAATCGGTTTTTATGTGAATCGTATCTACCCTGATGGAACATTAGGGGTCATAAAGGCCGGAGGGGCACATCCTATCTTATACTTGGGTACACATGTACAAATTGTTGGTAAAGAGCTGATTCATGGAGTTGTAATATGTAATAAAATGTTAGAAACAAAGGGAACAATCGTCAGTGATGATTTGCGAATAGATATCGGATGTGATACGAAGGAAGAAAGTGAAAAAGTAGTGTCGCTTGGCGATGTTGTCTGTGCTGCAGTGGATATGCAAGAACTGCAAAAGAATCGCTTTGCCGCAAAAGCAATTGATGATCGAGGTGGAGCTTTTATCATTTTAGAGGCAGTGCGAAAAGCAAAGGAAATGGGAGCTTCTGTTGGTATGTATGCAGCAACTACTACAGGTGAGGAAACAACACGGCGTGGAGCGTTCCATGCGGTTAAAGCAGTGAAACCCGATTGCGCTATCATCGTTGATGTAACCTTTGCCAGTGATTATCAAGGTGTTCAGAATAATGAAGGCGGCGATATTTTTTTAGGGAAAGGTGCTGTTTTATGCCATAGCAGTATTGTGAATGAAGCAATGAATAAACGTATGGAGACTTTGGCTAAACAGCATGGTATTGCATATCAATGGGAGGTTACGCCAGGTTTTACATCAACGGATGGAGATACGATTCATATGAGCAATGAAGGCGTACCTATCTGTTTGGTATCATTGCCTTTACGCTATATGCATTCTTCTATTGAAACGGCGGATTGGAAAGATGTAGAAAGTTGTATTGATTTAATTGCTGCCTTTCTTTGCTCATTAGATTCAGCTTTTTCTTATCTTTAACTACATAGAACAAATAGGAATGTTAAAAGCATCATACTAGTACGAAAGTTATGGTAAACGAAAAAGAAGCCAACTCATTTGCAATCTTATGCAATATATGAGCTGACTTTTTTTGATTTGCTTACGATCGTAAAATGTATGAGTTACATATCACGACCAATGACAGTGGCAATGGCTTTGCCTTTATCAATCACTTCTTTAAAACGTTCTGGCTTTAAGGATTGCGCTCCATCGCTCCATGCATTTTCCGGATCATTATGAACTTCGATGATCAATCCATCTGCTCCAGCGGCAATGGCTGCTAAAGAAGCAGATTCTACTAATTTCCAATCACCGGTTGCATGACTTGGGTCAATAATAATCGGCAGATGCGTTTTTTCTTTAAGAATTGGAATTACCGATAAATCTAAGGTGTTTCTTGTATACGTTTCAAAGGTGCGAATCCCGCGTTCACAGAAGATGACATTTTCATTTCCTTCTGACATGATATACTCTGCTGCCATGATCCATTCTTCAATGGTATTTGCTAATCCACGTTTTAATAGTACTGGTTTCTTCACACGTCCCACAGCTTTCAATAAATCGAAATTCTGCATGTTGCGAGCACCAATTTGAATCAAATCAACATTTTCGACAAATTCATCTAGCTTATCCACACTCATTAACTCACTGACGATAGGTAAGCCATATGTTTCTCTTGCGTGCATCATACATTGAATGCCTTTTGTCCCCATGCCTTGAAAAGCGTATGGAGAGGTACGCGGCTTATAAGCACCTCCACGCAGCATACAGCCACCGGCTTCTTTCACACTTTTGGCAATATCCATAATTTGTTTATCACCCTCTACTGAGCAAGGTCCACCAATCACAACGATTTTTTCCTTACCGCCAACCTTGATACCAGCTACATCGACTATAGTATCTGCTGGATGAAATAAGCGATTAGCTTTTTTGTATGGAGCGGCAATACGAGTAACATTTTCTACAAAAGGGTGAGCTTTTACTAATTTTTCATCAACTCGTGAGGTATCTCCAACTAGACCAAAGACATTATAATTATCACCATGAATCATCGTGACAGATAAGCCTTTTTGTTCAAAGTTGTGAATCAGTTTGTTGACCTCGTCTTTAGGCGCATTTTTCTTTAATGTAATAATCATAAATTTTTCCTCTTTCTATTAATCTTTTACAGCATTGATTAGAATGCTGTGATAAGCTGTTTCAATTTCGCTAACTGTTTCTTCTATATCGGTGTTATTCACCGCAATATAAGCTGCATACTTTCGATAGAGCGCTATACGCTCTGTATACATTTTATGCAAAGCTTCTTTACTGCTTGACAATGGACGATTGGGGTCAGCACTAATTAACTTATCGACATCGCGATCAATGAAAATAGTGATGCCATTTTGTCTTAAGTAATCCATATTCACTTTATGCTTAACAGTGCCACCGCCTGTCGCGATAATCTTATTGTTTGTTTTCGCAAGCTCAATAGCAACTTCTGTTTCTATAGCGCGAAATCCAGCTTCTCCACTTTCTGTGAAAATTTCAGGAATGCTTTTACCAGCTTTTTCAATAATCTTATCATCTAAATCAATGAACTCTTTCTGCATCCGTTTTGCTAGCATTTTACCGATTGTCGTTTTTCCTGAACTTGGCATGCCAATCAAAACGATGTTGCAGCGTTTCATTAACATATCTTGATAGATTTCATCTATGATGGCATCATCGATGGTTTTGTTCAGAAAATACTCAACGCTTTGTTTTGCTTGTGCAATGAGCATTTCTAAGCCGTTGACATGTTTGATACCTTCATTTTGGGCTTCTAAACAGAAACGTGTTAGAATTGGATTATAAATCACATCCATAACTGCTTCACATTTGTGAAACAATGTAATGTCAATAGGAGTATTGCCAATATGAGGATACATGCCGACAGGGGAGGTGTTAATGATAATTTCAGCATCTAGATGATGCAAAAAGCATTCATCATATGTGATGGCACCATTTCCTGCAACCACATCTACAATGATCATTTGTTTTGCTTGTTCATGCTGCACAACAGCCTGTATTGCTGCGGATGCTCCACCGTTGCCTATGATCAGTACCTTCTTGCCTTTCATTTGCACACCATGCTTTTTTACCATGTAATGAAAACCGGTGAAATCTGTATTATAGCCAATCAATTTGCCTTCTTTATTCACAATGGTATTTACAGCACCAATAGCTTTTGCATGCTCATCAATTTCATCTAAATAGGGGATAACTTCTTTTTTATAAGGGATCGTGACATTGATTGCGGTAAAATCACGTTTTTCCATAAATGCGTGAAATGCTTCTTTGGAAAGGGGAATCAGATCATACGTATAATCAGCAATGCGCTCATGAATTTCTTTTGAGAAGCTATGCCCGAGTTTTTCTCCGATAAGTCCATATCTCATAATTTTCTACCTCTTCTTTCTCATGATTATGAATAGAAGTACATCATGCCGTGCAACAAAAAAAGCATCAACGTCTGATAACTGTTCGATGCTTTATTAAAGCCCTGAAAAGGAACCATTCAATTTATCATGGTTTTTTCAGGGCTATCTAAAGTAAAAGTAAAATGTTTCGTAGGTTGTTGTATGCATGAGTATCACTCCTATTGCTTATAGAATACAATGTTTCTGCAAAAAAAGCAATAATTATTTTCATGAATTTGCATGATGTATGAAAAATAATGAAAAAAGATTAATGGCTGTGTGCATGCGATTGGCCTGTTGTTGTGAGATGCGCAATGTTATATAAAAGGAGTGATCCTATCGTTGGTACGCCAATAAGAAACGATGTAGTCTTAGGATCATAGATACAATTACCGACATTGTTAGGATTATATCATTTTTCTTTAACTACACGATCATATCGCTTGCAGGCATGAAGGAGATGGTATCTATCTTCATGATGAATGTTCAATAACGGTTATTGGGTAAATTGCCATAATGTGTGTAGGTGTTGTTTCATTGTTAAATAACCTAAAGAATAGCAAAATAAAGAAATTCTTGGTATAATAAAAAGCATTCAAAGCATAAAGGACTAAAAAGTATTCCATTCATGAGATGATAATCTAGAGGCATTTAAAGCATATGCAATAGGAGGAAAAAATGAAAACGGTAAAGGTCAGAAAGACAGTAATCGGAGAAGGACGGCCAAAGATTTGTGTTCCGATTCTTGGTAAAAATAAAGAAGAACTGTTATCAGAAGTAGATGAATTGAAACAATTAGATGTTGATGTAGTAGAATGGCGTATGGATTGGTTTGATGATATTATGGATCATTCAAAGGCATGTGCTATGCTGCATACATTGCGTGAAGCATTAGGCGATATGGTGATATTAGCGACCTTTCGTACAAAACAGGAAGGTGGCGAAAAAGCGATACAGAAAAAAGATTATGTAGCATTGTATCATGATATTATCATGAGTAAGGATGCGGATCTGATTGATGTAGAATTGTTTATTGGGGAAGAAGAAGTTAAAACCATTGTTAAAGATGCTCATAACCATCAAGTGGCAATCGTGATGAGTAATCATGATTTCGTGAAAACACCAAGCTGTGACGAGATTGTTGCACGTCTAAAAACAATGCAGGAACGCGATGCGGATATTTCGAAAATGGCCGTTATGCCACAGAGTAAAGCGGATGTTATAACACTGTTATCTGCAACAAATATCATGTATGAACAATTTGCGGATCGTCCAATTATCACCATGTCGATGGCGAAGGATGGTATCGTCTCACGCATATGTGGAGAGGTCTTTGGTTCTGCAATGACCTTTGGCGCCGCAACAAAAGCCAGTGCACCAGGACAAGTTGCCGCAAAGGATTTAAAGAATATGGTTGAAATGCTGCATAAGAGTTTAAAGGAAGAGTGAAGCCACTTTTCCTTTCTTTTTCTATGATTTTACTGTTGCACATTAAAACGAAAAAGGGTAAAATAAAAGGTGTGTTGGAACTTTTTTCAGAAATAATGAAAAAGTTTCAGGAAGGAGAAGCTATGTATAAGATCGTAGAGAAAGAGAACCTGAACCCAACCGTAACCAAAATGGTGGTTGCAGCTCCAGCTGTTGCTAAAAAAGCGTTGGCTGGTCAATTTATCATTTTGCGTGTGCATGAAAATGGGGAACGTATTCCTTTGACTATTGCGGATTATGACCGTGTAAAGGGAACAATTACAATTATTTTTCAGATTGTTGGAAAAACAACTATGCTGTTGAATGAATTGAATGAAGGAGATAGCATTTTAGATTTTGTTGGTCCATTAGGAAAACCATCTCATGTGGATGGCTTAAAAAAAGTTTGTGTCATTGGTGGAGGCGTTGGCTGTGCAATCGCGTATCCAACCGCGAAGGCCTTGCATGAGAACGGAGCTGATGTGACGGTAATTACCGGATTTAGAAATAAAGATCTTGTCATTCTGGAGGATGAATTCAAACAGGTGAGCAGTCATGCTTATTTGGTAAGTGATGATGGCAGTACCGGTACAAAAGGTCTGGTTACCAATGTATTGCAAGATTTGATCAATCAGGGAGAAACCTTTGATGAAGTCATTGCAATTGGACCACTGATTATGATGAAATTTGTTTGCGAATTAACAAAGAAATATAACATCAAAACGATTGTCAGCATGAATCCGATCATGATCGATGGTACAGGCATGTGTGGTGGTTGCCGTCTGAGTGTAGGTGGTAAAACCAAATTTGCTTGTGTAGATGGTCCGGATTTTGATGGTCATGAAGTTGATTTCGATGAGGCGATGTCACGTGGTGCTACCTATCGTGAATTTGAGGCTAGAGAACGTGAAGAAGCCTGCAATCTATTGAAGAAGGGGGTTGCATAATATGGCAAATATGGCAATGACAAAAGTACCTATGCCTACACAGGATGGGAATGTCAGAAGAAATAATTTTGATGAAGTAGCCCTTGGTTATACGAAAGAAATGGCGATGGAGGAAGCACAACGCTGCCTGCATTGTCCTACGAAACCATGTATTAGCGGATGTCCGGTAGCTGTCAATATTCCTGATTTCATTGAAGAAGTAAAAAATGGAGAATTTGAAAAAGCGTATCAGATCATCCGCCAGACAAGTTCTTTACCTGCTGTCTGCGGACGTGTTTGTCCACAGGAAACACAGTGTGAAAGCAAGTGTGTTCGTGGTGTAAAGGGTGAAGCAGTAGCAATTGGACGTTTAGAGCGTTTTGTAGCTGATTGGCATCGCGAACATGTAAAGGATGAGGCGGTAAAACCTGCCAGCAATGGACATAAGGTTGCTGTTGTTGGTGCTGGCCCTGCAGGCTTGACTTGTGCCGGAGATTTGGCAAAATTGGGTTATCAAGTATCCGTTTTTGAGGCATTGCATGTAGCCGGCGGTGTGTTAATGTATGGTATTCCTGAATTCCGTCTGCCAAAAGCAATCGTACAAAATGAAATTGATGGTTTAAAGCAGATGGGCGTAGATATTGAAACAAACATGGTCATTGGGCGCAGTGAATCGGTGGATGATTTGTTTGAAGCCGGTTATGAGTCGGTATTTATTGGCAGCGGTGCTGGTTTGCCTAACTTTATGAATATGCCAGGTGAAAATCTGAAAGGTGTATATTCAGCAAATGAGTTCTTAACTCGCTGCAATCTAATGAAAGCTTATAAAGAAGGTGTTGATACACCAATTCAGCATCCAAAACGTGCAGTCATCGTCGGCGGCGGTAATGTGGCAATGGATGCAGCACGTTGCGCAAAACGTCTGGGAGTTGAAGAAGTTACCATCGTATATCGTCGTAGCATGGAGGAGTTGCCGGCTCGTAGGGAAGAAGTTGAGCATGCACAAGAAGAAGGAATTATCTTTAGATTGTTAACTAATCCTGTACGTGTACTTGGTGATGAAAACGGCTGGGTCAAAGGTATGGAATGTGTATCTATGGAATTAGGTGAACCAGATGAAAGCGGTCGTAGACGCCCTGTAGAAATAAAGGATAGTAATTTTGTTTTGGATGTGGATTGTATGATCATGGCTATCGGAACTTCACCAAATCCTTTAATTCGTTCCACTACGGAAGGATTGGAAACAAATCGCAAAGGCTGTTTAATTGCCGATGATAATGGTGCTACTACAAGAGAAGGTGTCTTTGCGGGAGGAGATGCTGTTACAGGTGCTGCTACGGTTATTTTGGCCATGGGTGCTGGGAAAACAGCTGCAAAAGCGATGGATGCCTATATTCAAAATAAGAAATGATAAAAAAGCAGTGACAACACTGCTTTTTTATAAGATAAGATGATTTTTACAATTATAAAACGGACATTGCATAAGAAAGTGTATAGCCCAAAAGTTTTTGGAAGGGTTTACAAAAGCTTTGAAAAATGTTATTATAATCTCAGGAAATAAGTACCTTATTTCTAATATCATAATATTGGCTCTATTATGATAGAAATGGAAATGGTTTTCTTGCATTCCTTCCTTTCATTGTAAGAGATACCTTCCATATTCATATCGATTTCCTTTCGATAACCTATTTAAGAAGGACGTGGTGATGCGCGTCCTTTTTAAAAGCTATGTAAGGGAACAAGAACGTTCCCTGTAATACTACCAGCGATTGCAGTTATTCCAATTGTTGTTGCAGCCACATCCAAAATCGCCTTCGATACTACGCATGCAGTTAACAAACTGACGAGCACAACGGTTTTCTCTTGCTCTGCGGCATGCTGCATGATGAGCAATACGTTCTACTTCACGGAACAATGCATCATCATAGTTGTTGTTACAAGAGCAACAGTTACAACCTTTGTTGAAGAAGTTACCATCGTTAAAGCCTCTGTTGAAGTTACCATTACACATAAACAATTCCTCCTTTATGAGATACGTTTTTTCTTAACGTATCTTCATCAATAAGGTATGAATAGCATTGCTTGCCCATTTAGGCAATCGCTCGTACTTTTTTAAAAATGAGAAGAACGCCCGTATGAAAGATAAGGCAATCCATAATATATACCGATATAAAAATTGCTTGTTGCGCTAAGTTTATGGTATGCTGATGGTGGTGATCCTATGAGACATAAAGAACAATGGAATTTAATAGCGGCCGCATGTATATTGGTCTTGTTTGTTGTGACGATTTTCATACCGTCATTTGAGCCGTTAGCTAAGACAATCGCACTTTTGCTATATGCATTGGTTAGTATAATATCCTTACAAAAGCAAAAGAAAGAGGGAGAGGATATTCAAAAAGCAGCTATGTTTTCCCTTGCGGTTTTTCTCATTTTAGGCTATTTACTCTTTTTTGTATGATGTGAGATGAAAAAAGTCAGTGAAACATTGACAAAAACATGAAGAATTGAGTATACTAATACTCGTAAAGGCGATGAATTAAAGTAGTACCTTGGAAAATAATGCAGAGAGTCAGCTGGTTGGTGAAAAGCTGAAGTATGGAACAGGGGAACTCGTTAAGGAGCCGATAAGCACACTTATCCGTTTTACTTCGCGTTAAGAAGAAATGAAGGGCTTTTTTCCTTAAGAAAAAAGAACTAAGGTGGTACCGCGTTGAACAACGTCCTTAGAATGTTTAAGGATGTTTTTTTATTACAAAAGGAGAATGATTATGAACTATCAACACCAGAAAGTAGAGAAAAAATGGCAAACGTACTGGAAAGAGAATAAAACTTTTGCCTGTGACACACATGATTTCAGTAAGCCTAAATTTTATGTATTGGATATGTTTCCATATCCAAGTGGAAATGGTTTGCATGTTGGCCATCCAGAAGGCTATACCGCTACCGATATTTTGGCACGAATGAAACGCATGCAAGGTTACAACGTATTACATCCAATGGGATGGGATGCTTTTGGCTTGCCGGCAGAGCAATTTGCTATTCAGACAGGAAATCATCCTGCTGAATTCACAAAGAAAAACGTTGATCATTTCCGTGAACAGATTCAGTCTTTAGGTTTCTCCTATGATTGGGATCGCGAGATTTCAACGACAGATCCTGATTATTATAAATGGACCCAATGGATTTTCTTGCAGCTTTATAAGAAAGGGTTAGCATATGTTGATGAGATTCCTGTAAACTGGTGTCCTGAATTGGGGACGGTTTTAGCTAATGAAGAAGTCATTGACGGAAAGAGTGAGCGAGGTGGCTACCCAGTCATTCGTAAGCCGATGCGTCAGTGGGTCTTAAAAATCACAGAATATGCAGAGCGTCTGTTAGAAGATCTGGAGTTATGCGATTGGCCACAATCCACCAAAGAAATGCAGATCAATTGGATTGGTAAATCACAAGGCGCTAATGTTATCTTTAAGATAAAGAATACAGATAAAGAATTTACGGTATTTACGACACGCTGCGATACTTTATTTGGCGCTACTTATTGTGTTATGGCACCTGAACATCCATATGTAGATGAAATCACGACAGCTGCTCAAAAAGAGCAAATAGCTGCTTATAAGAAGACTTGTGCATCAAAGTCTGATTTAGAACGTACGGAATTAAACAAAGAGAAAACAGGTGTTTTTACTGGCGCTTATGCGATCAACCCAGTAAATGGAAAAGAAGTTCCTATTTGGATTAGTGATTATGTATTAGCAAGTTATGGAACTGGAGCAATCATGGCTGTTCCTGCACACGATACCCGTGATTATGAATTTGCTAAGAAATTTAATATCGAAATCATTCCTGTTTTAGAAGGCGGAGATATCAGCAAAGAAGCCTTCACGGAAGATGGTGTTCACGTGAATTCCGCGTTCTTAAATGGTATGGGAAAACAGGAAGCCATTGATACTATGATCAAATGGTTAGAAGAACATCATTGTGGTTGTGCAAAGACAACATATAAATTACGTGATTGGCTGTTTTCTCGTCAGCGTTACTGGGGAGAGCCAATTCCTATTATCCATATGGAAGATGGTACGACACGCACGGTTGATATTGATGAACTGCCACTTGAATTACCAGAAACTAAGATTTTCAAACCAAATGCAAATGGCGAATCACCATTAGCACATTGCGAAGATTGGTTGAATGTCGAAATCGATGGTGTTAAAGGAAAACGCGAAACCAATACGATGCCACAATGGGCTGGCAGCTGTTGGTATTATCTGCGTTATATTGATCCTAAAAATCATGAAGCAATTGCAGATGAAAAACTATTAGAACATTGGTTGCCAGTAGATTTATATGTCGGTGGTGCTGAACATGCGGTATTACACTTATTATATGCACGCTTCTGGCATAAAGTATTGTATGACTGCGGTGTTGTAAAAACCAAAGAACCTTTCCAAAAATTATTCCATCAGGGAATGATCTTAGGAGAAAATAACGAAAAAATGTCAAAATCGCGTGGAAATGTTGTAAATCCAGATGATATCGTTGAAAGCCATGGTGCTGATGCGCTGCGTGTATATGAAATGTTTATGGGGCCACTTGAAGCTGCTTTGCCTTGGAGTACGACCGGATTGGATGGTTCTCGTAAATGGTTGGAACGTGTTTGGCGCTTATATACCGAACAAAATAAATTAGCAAAAGAGAATGATGGAAAATTAGATAAGGTCTATCATGCAACTGTAAAAAAGGTAACACATGACGTCGAAACCTTGAACTTAAATACAGCGATTTCACAAATGATGATTTTTATCAATGAATGCTATAAAGCAGATACTATTTATGAAGAATATGCAAAAGGTTTCTTAAAAATGTTTGCATGTTTTGCTCCACATATGGGGGAAGAAATCTGGCAGGATGTCTTCCATGGAGAACAAACTATTGCATATGAACCTTGGCCGACATATGACGAAAGTAAATTGATTGAAAGTGAAGTTGAAATCATCGTTCAGGTGAATGGTAAATTGCGTGGTAAATTTAAGATTGCAGCGGATGCGAATGAGGATGCTATTAAAGAAGAGGCATTACAGTTAACGAGTGTGAAAGCACAATTAGAAGGTAAAACCATTCGTAAGATCATTGTTGTAAAAGGTAAAGTTGTGAATATCGTTGCAAATTAATTTCATGAGAAACCATATGGGTCATCCGATGGTTTCTTTTTTTGCATGTAAACGATTCATTATATAAATAGCTTATGCTATCCTTATCGAAGAAGAGGTTCACATATCGCTTGCTTTTAGTCTTTCCATGGGGATGTCTTAGAAAATGACAAGTCGACTTGTCACATAGAAACAAGCATCTTAAGCTTTTTTGTAAGCGTTAAATCTGTTACAATAAAGATAATAAATAAGCTTTAAAGAGCAGGTGATAGGATGAATAAAAAAATTGCTATACTAAAACGCAAAAAAGCGATACGTAATCTGATTACATTGTTGGCAGTCATCACGTCTGCTTTGCTGCAGACCTTTGTTATTCAATCTATGATTCGTCCTGCTAATATGTTATCTAGTGGATTTACCGGCGTTGCAATCTTAATTGACAAAATTGCAGCATTATATGGTGGTTCTATATCTACCTCAATCGCTATTATCATGTTAAATGTACCAGTTGCCCTTTTATGTTATAAAAGTATTTCGGCAAGATTCACATTCTTCTCTTGTATTCAATTTGCCTGTACAAGTCTCTTTCTACAAGTGATGAATTTTCAGCCAATGTTTCATGATATCGTATTAAATGTTATTTTTGGTGGGTTCCTTTATGGAATCGGTACTACTCTGGCATTAAAAGGCAATGCTTCCACCGGTGGAACTGATTTTATAGCCTTGTTTGTGTCGAATCGTTTAGGCAAATCCATATGGTCCTATGTGTTCCTCTTTAATGCGGCTATCTTATGTATCTTTGGTTCTATGTTTGGTTGGATTTATGCCGGATATTCAATTATATTTCAATTTATCTCAACAAAGACAATTGATGCTTTCCACCACCGTTATGAACGTGTTACCTTGGAAATTCTCACAAGTGATGCAGAAAGTGTTGTAGATACGTATGTAGATCATTTTCGCCATGGCATTACCTGTGTACAAGGATATGGGGGCTTTTCACACAAAAAGATTTATATCCTACATACTGTTGTCTCTACGTACGAAGTTGCTGATATCATTGAATTACTTAAACAAACTGATGAACGAATTATAGTTAATGTTATGCGTACAGAACAATTTTTTGGTAATTTTTATCAAAAGCCTTTTGAATGATGAATCATCGTACGCTAATTGATTTACGTAACATCAACATGGTTCTAGGAAGACTTTTATTTGGCACTTGTTGAACTGTAATAACACTAATTTTCGGGTTTAGCTAATCGCTATGAATCGTATTACACGAAATGGTTTTGATGGAAAATGCTTACAAGCAAGCAAAGCGTGATACGCAACAAAGGCTTGTTTCATGCGTCGATCAGGATTTTCTTGCGTTAAAAAGCATATGTATGCTATACTATATGAGGAAATTTGGAAGGTGATAAAAATGGGTAGACATTTTGAAGTGCGCGCCGCTTCCATGGCTAAGACGGCTGCAGCAAAAGCAAAGAAATATTCTCGTTATGGTAAAGAAATTTTAGTAGCAGCAAAATCAGGTGTGCCTGATCCGGAAATGAATGCTGCATTAAAAAAAGTAATTGAACGTGCAAAAGCAAATCAGGTTCCTGCTGATGTTATTAAGCGTGCCATTGACAAAGCAAAAGGTGGTACCAATGAAAACTATGCACCTGCTACATATGAAGGATTCGGCTCTGGTGGAGCTGCAACCATCATTATTGACTGCTTAACAGATAATGCAAATCGTACGATTGCCGATTTACGTGCATGCTTTAATAAATCACATGCGAAATTAGGTGTGAGTGGCTGTGTATCTTTCAATTATGAGCATGTTGGATTGATTTCCATTGCTTATGAAGATGAAGAGGCAATGATGGATGCTTTGATCATGGCGGAAGTTGATTTAAAAGATATTGAAGTAGAAGATGGGCAAATGACAATTACGGTAGAGCCTACAGACTTAAATAAAGCTCAGGATGCAATTGCCGAACTGATTCCTGATGTAAACTTTGATATCATGGAAGATACGATGTTGCCTAATGAGTATGTTGAACTGGAAGGTGAAGATTTGAAACTGTTCCAGCGATTGGTAACGTTACTGGATGATGTTGATGATGTACAGCAGGTATATCACAATGTTCGTAACATTAATGATCCTGTTGAATAAGAAATAGCGATAAGCGATACTTTATGGTATGACCAACCTGAGTATCGCTTTTATCATATGTAGCCATTGTTGTTTTGTTTGTTCAGATAGATAAGAAAAATCATTTATTCTCTTAAAGAAATCGTTTTTTTGTTTTACTTCTAATTGACAAACTTCGCTAAGATGGGTAAACTATAAGTAATCCGATGAAAAAGAGGCTTATCATAAAGTAAGTTACAGAGAAAAAGACATTAGCTGAGAGTCTTTGCGATGCATTTATGTTAAGGGACACTTTGGAGGAATTATCAGGAAATGGATAATCGTATGACCGCGTTAAGGTGTTAAGCAGCATTTCAATTCGAGATGAAAAAAGGTGGCACCGCGTGGAATACGTCCTTTGTGAGGGCGTTTTTTTATGCTTATGAAGATGATAAATGAATGGAGGAATGACTATGCGTTATCAGGTACCAAGAGGAACACAGGATATCCTGCCTAAGGATATTAGCAAATGGCACAAGCTGGAAGATATGATTCGTCAATTCTGCTATGTGTATAACTACGATGAAATTCGTACCCCAATTTTTGAACATACAAATGTCTTTAAACGAGGCAATGATTCCAGTGATATGGTGAATAAGGAAATGTATACCTTCCAGCTGGAAAACAGTGCAACCTCATTGACCCTGCGCCCTGAAGGAACAGCAGGTGTAGCCAGAGCCTTTGTGGAACATAAGATGTTTGGCAATGCGGATCTACCAGTAAAGATGTACTATGTAGGTCCACAGTGTCGTCATGAACGTCCACAAAAGGGAAGAATGCGTATCTTTCATCAATTTGGTGTAGAAGTGATTGGCGCAAAAAGTCCGATGTTGGATGTTGAAACGATTGCTTTAGGTTGGAGCTTTGTATCCGCATTAGGATTAAAGGATATGAAAGTGTTGATCAACACTTTAGGTGATGATGAATCCCGTGCTGCATATCGCGCCGCTTTAAAGGAACACTTTAAAAACGATATTGATACCATGTGTGCGGATTGTAAGCGTCGTTATGAACAAAATCCTTTACGTATCTTAGATTGCAAGGTGGATCATGATAAAGATATTATGAAGACAGCACCTAAGATGGAAGATTATCTAAATGATGCCAGCAAACAATATTTTAAGGAAGTCTTAGAAGGCTTAGATGCTTTAGGTATTCCTTATGAAGTGGATGATCGTTTGGTTCGTGGCTTGGATTATTATACACATACAGTATTTGAAGTTGTCTCCGTTAATAAGGAAATGGGCGCCCAATCTACGGTATTTGCCGGTGGCCGTTATGATGGCTTGGTAGAGTATTTCGGTGGTCCGGAAGGAATGAGTGGCATTGGCTGGGCAATGGGATTGGAACGTTTGATCATTGCTTGTGAGGCAGAAGGCATTACTCTTGATGAGGAAGATGGATTAGATGCGTATGTCCTTTGTTTAGCAGATAGCGTACATAAGGAAGTATTGGCAATTACGACCGAATTGCGAGCAAATGGCTATCGCACAGATACAGATTACTTAGGTAGAAGCTTTAAAGCACAGTTTAAAACCGTCGATCGCAAACATGCACGATGTGCAATTCTAATCGGGGATAGTGAAGTAGCTAATGGTACCGTGAATATCAAAGATGTAAAAACGCAACAGCAGTATACAGTCCCAATGGAGGAATTGATCCCAACGATGGATCGTATCTTTGGCAATGTTGGCTGTGGTGAAATTAATGAAGAAGAATAGGAAGGAAATCGCATATGGAGAGAACACATACAAATGGAGAACTACGTTTAAGTGATACTGGAAAAGAAGTTACTTTGCTGGGCTGGGTAGCCAAACGTCGTAACTTCGGAGCCTTGGTTTTTATTGATTTACGTGATCGTACAGGAATCACACAGCTGGTTTTTGATGAAACACTGGCTGAGCAAATTAAGGATGTGCGAAATGAATATATCTTACAAGTAAGTGGTACGGTCTTAGAACGAAAAGATAAGAATCCAAAACTTGCGACTGGAGATATTGAAGTTAAAGTAAATGAGGTCAGCATCATCAATAGTGCCGAAACAACTCCTATCATCGTAGCTGATGATACAGATGCTTTGGAAGACACTCGTTTAAAGTATCGCTATTTAGATTTACGTCGTCCAATCATGCAAAACAAATTAATGATGCGTCATAAGATTACCCACAGCATGCGTGAATATTTAGATAGCAAAGATTTTATTGAGATTGAAACACCAATGTTGGGAAGAAGTACACCAGAAGGTGCTCGTGATTATTTGGTACCAAGTCGTGTGCATCCGGGAAGTTTTTATGCACTCCCCCAATCTCCGCAGCTCTATAAGCAATTATTGATGGTATCAGGCTTTGAACGTTATTATCAGTTTGCCAGATGCTTCCGTGATGAAGATTTACGAGCAGACCGTCAAACAGATTTTACGCAAGTTGACTTAGAAACCAGTTTTTTAAGCGATGTGGAAATTCAGACGATGATGGAAGAAATGCTGCAAAAGCTGATGAAAGATGTAAAAGGCATGGATATCAGCATTCCATTCCCAAGATTAACATGGGAAGAAGCCATGAATCGTTATGGTAGTGATAAGCCAGATAACCGCTTTGCCATGGAATTGCAGGATATCACGGAGCTGTTCACTAATTGTGGTTTTAAAGTATTCCAGGATTGTATCGCAAATGCCGGCAGCATCAAAGCGGTAGTTGTCCCTGATAAAGCAAGCATGACGCGTAAAGAGATTGATAAGATTACAGAACTTGCGAAAAAGAATGGCGCAAAAGGCTTAGTCACTTTAAAATATCTCAATGGTGAAGTGAGTGGCCCTATCGTTAAGTTCTTATCTGAAGATGAAATTCATGCTTTGATTGAGCGATTAACCTTGAAAGAAAATGATTTAGTGTTGATTGTTTCAGATAAATGGAGAATTACATGTGAAGTCTTAGGTGCTTTACGTAATCATTTTGGATCCCTATTAGGGTTAAAGAAAAAAGATGAATTCTCTTACTTATGGGTTACCGATTTCCCAATGTTTGAGTACAGCGAAGAAGATGGACGTTGGTATGCAATGCATCATCCATTCACACGTCCACGTGATGAGGATATGCAATACATTGATACCGATCCAGGTAAAGTCCATGCGATTGCCTATGATGTTGTGTTAAATGGCTATGAATTAGGTGGAGGTTCTTTACGAATCTATGATGGAGCTATGCAGGATAAAATGTTTGAGGTACTTGGCTTTACAGAAGAAAAGATTCAAGAGAACTTTGGATGGTTCGTTGATGCATTAAAATATGGAACACCTCCACATGGTGGATTGGCATTTGGACTTGATCGTATCGCAATGATCTTATCTGAGAGCGACTCTATCCGTGATGTTATAGCATTCCCTAAGAACGCAAACGCAAAATGTCCAATGAGCGACGCACCTACACCAGTTGATGAAGAACAGTTGCAGGAGTTGCATATTACCATTACTGAAAAAGAGTAATAGAAGCGGATTAGGTAGTTTTAACTTATATAAGGAACAAACAACATGGATAAAATCGTGTGTAGTGACCTTAAAAAGTAGGACACATTACATGAAACTGTATTTCATAAGGATTGTTGTCTATATGCAAATAGACGCAATCCTTTTCTTTATGCAGTACTTTCCGTTATTATAGTATGCAATAGCTTCTATTATTACTGGTTAAATCGTTAAAGTTTTTTGAATGTTTGTTAGCTTTACTTAAACTAGATTAGGGTAATTACTCAAACAAGAATACACACATTCAGTTGCATTTAATGACTTTTCTGTTATAGTTTTAAATAAGAAAAAAGGCGGAGATTATCATGCATACAGAATCAGTAATAAAAAAGTCAATTACCTCTTTAACAAAAGGTATACGCGAAAAACTCATTTTCCTCTTATTTATCACTATTATTGTGCAATCGCAGAATGTGTTAATATCTTATGTAATGGGGATTATTGTTGATGGTTTGACATCTATGAAGTTCTCATGGGTATTACAAGTATTAGTCTTTGTGTGTATCCTAATCATTGCGATCACTGCACTTTCTACCCTACAAGCATATATCTCAAGCCACTTACAGTTTTCTTATCAACACAAGCTAAAAGAGCTTATCTATGAACATTTGTTTCGGGTAAAACTGAGTTCTCTAACAGAATCTGTTAGTGCCATCTGCGAGAAGATAGATACGGATACTTTAACTTGTGCTAACTACGTGATGGAAGATAAGCTACAAGTATATATTGACGCTGTTTTAGCATTTTTGATTACGGGTATTCTGTTTTTTGTAGATTGGCAAATTTGTCTTTTGGTACTACTGCTTGCAATTTTAAATATTGGTATATACATGATTAGTTATCAGAAGATGTTTCGCATCCGCAAAGCTGAGAAGGATGCACAAACGGCGTCTTTCTCACGTGAAGTGATGTGGATGGGGCGGGGGAAACTTGTGCGATTAGAACATCTTTATACTAATGTAAAAAAAGATATACATGCAATTTATACGACATGTGAAAAAGCAATGAAACATAGTTTGAATGTTTCATCCGCTTATAATTTCATATGTTCCATGATATCCAGCTTATCCTTAATTTTAATCATCTATCTTTCATTAAAGCGAATACAAGTCGGCGAAATCACCGTTGGTGAATTTGTTGTGGCATTTAATTTTTTCAATATGTTGGTTACGTATATATCTTCAATTTTAAATTTCGGCTCGAAAAAGCAGGAAATGCATATTGCAATAACGCGCTTAGATACTCTTATGGATTTAGAAGAGGAGTCTGAGGAAGGTATTATCTTAGATAGCGTTCATGATATTATAATAAAAAATTTAACCATATTCTATGGCGATAAAAAGATTGTAAAACATCTGACTTGTAAATTTAAGCAAGGAAATAGCTATGTAATCAAAGGAGCAAACGGTGCCGGTAAAAGTTCTCTTTTAGATGTATTGAGTGGCTTTCAAGCATATGAAGCAGAGGCTTTTCTAATCAATGATATTCCTTTTTCAGAACTGCAAGTATATCATTATCGAAAAATTGTATCTCCTATGCACTTCAACAGCCGTATGTTATACAGGACACCGTATTGAATAACATCAATTTTGGACAGTCACGAAATACTGCGATGCTCTTTCGTTTAGATAGTCTTAACAACCGCGATATTCATGAAGATAACATCTCCCAAGGAGAAAAGCGTAAAATTGTTTTAAATAGAGCTTTTGTTAAAGATGTTTCACTTTATTTATTAGATGAACCTGAGTCTTTTTTAGATGCTGACGCGAAAAAGAAAGTAATCGATTTTCTTATGATGAAGAAGAGTGATTGCATGATCATTATTGTATCTCATGATAAAGATATCATACAATGCGCTGATGAAGTTATTGATCTAGAAGAATCAAGATAATGGAAAATCTTAACACTTAGAAAATGTTTACTAAACAATTAAGTTTTTTGTTATATGCACCTGTGTTATCCTGTGTTATAGTGAAATAGAAAAGCAGATGGAGGATTGTTTATGGAATATAAGTGTTTTTATGAATCTGCCATGGGAAGAATTATTCTAACGAGTGATGGAGAAAATTTAACAGGTTTATGGTTTACTACTTCAAGATTTAGCGAGTTATGTGAAATAGAAAAAGAGCAATTCCATGAAGAACTGCCCGTTTTTCATAAGACACGTAGGTGGTTAAATGCTTATTTTAAAGGTCAAAATCCTAAAATTGATGTACCTATGCGATTGAGTGGAAGTGCTTTTTGCTTACGGGTGTGGGAAATTTTAAAAACCATTCCCTATGGACAAACCATAACGTATGGAGATATAGCAAAGCAAATTGCAGCAGAACAAGGAAAAGCGAAAATGTCAGCCCAAGCGGTTGGCTATGCGGTTGGTCATAATCCAATATCTATCATTATTCCTTGTCATCGCGTCGTAGGCGCAAAAGGAAATCTTACAGGATATGGTGGGGGATTAGATAAGAAAATACAGCTTCTTACATTAGAAAACGTAGCGATGGATGCCTTCTATCGGCCAAAGAGGGGAACGGCGTTATAAGTTAGTGTTCTTGTAACTGATGCATTAGACATTCAATAGGTTGCTTATCCTCACGAAAGCCTTTAAATACTGGCTGACGCATACCACCGCTTTGTGTGTATTCCATAAATTTCACGGTACCGCATAAAAACGGCGATATCCAAGTGGCATCCTCATTGCCATCTGGCAGGACAGAAAAAGGGCAAGGAATCGTGTCTTTGATATGGGCAAATAAATAATCTTTGGATACACCCATGGTAACATGCCCACAATATTGCAGTTTTTGGTTATCATAAGCAGCTAGCACTAAGGAGAGCATGGCATGTTCTTTGGGAATATAACCAACAACAGCAAAATCGGCTTCCAATAGATGTTTGCATTTGATCCATTCTTTTGTGCGCTTGCCTGGTTGATACAGACTTTCTTTACGCTTTGCGACGATACCTTCCAGTTGTTGTTGCTTCGTTAAAGCAAACAAAGCTTTTCCTTCTTGTTCGATGTAACGAGAGATATTACAGATAGGGGATTCTTTAATGTTCTTTTCAAGCAATTTTTTTCGTTCCATCAAAGGCTTTTGACAAATATCTTCACCATCAAGATTTAAAATATCAAAAGCAGTGAAGACAGCAGGAAACTTTTTACTATGTTGACGTATACGAAAAGGATCACTTGTAAGAGTTCTTCTTTGAATGGCGAAAAAATCACTTTTTCCATCTTGAAAAACATGCAATTCTCCATCGATCACACAAGGCTTCTTTGCTTGTTTATATAAACTTTTTAGTTCAGGAAACTTAGAATTTAATTTTAGATGACGTTTATTGATAAGTTCTACATGATCTTTATAAAGATAAGCTAAACAACGAACACCATCCATTTTAATCTCGTAAATATATGCATCATCGTCAAATGGAGGCTGTTCTGTTCCGATTAACATGGGATCGTATAAGGGAAATTGCATTAGTGACGCACCCGTTTTCGCTTGGTTTTCGGCTTCGTGGCTTCAATGGATTGCTTTAAAGCTTCCATAAGATCAATTGGAGTTTTATGATCTTCCTTACGATCGCTGCTGTGTAGTATTTGATGACCATCAATCTTTTCTTCAATTGCATTGCGTAAGCGCTCTTGAAATTCATCATGATACGTTTCTGGTTCAAATGGTTTGCTCATGGATGTTATCAATTGTTTTGCCATGTTCAACTCAGCTTTATCAATATCCGGGTGCAAAATGGTTTTGGGATTCTCAACTAATTCTTCTTCATAGAAAAGGGTCTTGACGATAATTTCTTCATCGCTTGGGCAAAGAGCCAGCAACGTTTCTTTAGTGCCAATAACCGTTTTGGCAACTGCAACAACATTTTCTTCCTGCATGGCTTTACGCAGCAATTCATATGCTTTTTCGGCATGTTTCTCAGGAACAGCATAATAATTCTTTTCATAATATAAATCATTGATATTGGCTAAAGAAGTGAAATGTTGAATCTGGATCGTACGATCTTTTTCAACTTTTAACTTTTCAATCTCATCATTTGTCATGATGACATATTTATCCTTTTCATATTGATAGCCTTTTACAATATCTTCACTTTTTAATTCTTTGTCACAATTTGGACAATATTTTTTATATTTTACGCGTTCATGGGTATCTTTACAAAGTTGATTAAAGGATATAGCTGTATCCTGTGTTGTTCGATACAGTTGTATAGGGATATGAACAAGTCCAAAAGATATAGCTCCTTTATGTGCAACAGCCATGGTATCACCTCAAGGCTATTATGGCTGTTTCGGATAGTATCATTCTTATCATTATGAAATATACTTTGGTAAACTATTGTATATGATGTGATTAGAAGCGTTAAAGAGGATTCTAAAGTATCCAATTTAATGGAACGCCTAAAAAAATAAAGTCAAGAGTATTATTTCAAAAGTTATCTGCTATACTATATGTGTCCGGAGGGTATAAATTTTTCCTACGCTTAGAGATAAGGGAGATCGGATGTTGTTAGATGGTGTTGAATACCTGCTACGTGTAGGGATCCTAATATCTAACGCAGATCACCCACCTGTATATACAGGGAAAGATCTCTCCCTTCGGACGTATATGAAAAATTGACAGATGAGCAATCATCTGTTTTTCTTTTCGCTTTATTTCATGCTATACTAATTGTAAGAATAAAGGAGAAGATAATTATGGATGCAAAAGAACGTTTTATAAGCTTATATCAAGAACATATTCATCGTGACGGAAGTGATAAGCTATTAGAGTATTTATTACATCATAGTGATTTTTTTACAGCTCCTGCCAGCACTAGATTTCATGGCTCTCATGCGCAAGGATTGGTTGAACATTGCTTGAATGTATATGATTGCTTAAAAGATTACTTAGCTAGATCACGCAGTAAAGAAGTCTATCACATGGAGTATAATGAAGAGACAATTGCAATTGTTGCATTATTGCATGATATCTGCAAAGTGAATTGTTATAAAGAAAGTACACGGAATGTTAAAGTAAATGGAGCATGGACACAAGTTCCATATTATGAATTTGATGATCAGCTGCCGTATGGACACGGTGAAAAAAGTGTATATATCATTACAGGTTTTATGCGATTAAGTAGGGAAGAAGCCTTTGCCATTCGTTATCATATGGGATTTAGTGGAAATGATGATGCACGTGGTGTAGGTTATTCATTTGAACATTTCCCTTTGTCGTTTGCTTTAAGCACTGCGGATATGGAGGCTACTTATTTCTTAGAAAGTGAAACGGTATAAGTTATCAAAATATGTAAGATTGTTTTGCGTAGGGCAAGTAACATTATAGTATATATAAAAAGACGATTAGAAAAGGTTCTGTGAAATTCTCCAGGACAATGCGTGATCGTCTTTTATTTTGCATATTTGGCAATAATTTCTTGGAAGGTTGTTGTATGATGCAGCAATGCTTCTTTTTCATCATCGCTAATTTTTAGCTTGCGCAGCATCGCTGGGTTTTCTTGGGGATGATAACAGAGAAAAGTTTTATGGCCTCGTTGTAATAGGGTGTTATCCTGCTCTTGCAGTAATACGATTGGTTTGCGGGCTTCTTCTTTTATGCGTTTGTGATCATCTTCGCGTTTCCATAAACATAACTGCTCTTCATTATACAGCATACGGATAAAATTTTTCTTAGCCATCGGGTATTGTTCATAAAAATGATTTAACATATCTTTCATCGCCTGACGTTCCGTGTAACCATCATTGGGGCAGGTACTTTTTACAAAGGGAATATCGTTTAACATTTGGGCATTCAAAATATCATTTTCATGCGCATAGATCAGCGGACGGATAAAGGTGATATCATCATTTGATAAATGCATTTTAGGCAAGAAGGTGGCTAGTTTACCGCCATGAATTGCATTCATTAATAAGGTTTCTATAGCATCATCACTGTGATGACCAAAGGCAACTTTATTACAATGTAGATCTTTTGCGGCTTGGTTAACGGTAGCTTTTTTGAACTTGGAGCATAAACTGCAGCGGATACGACCATTTTTATCTAAATTACGTTTTAATATTTCATAAACCTTGGAATCAATCTGATGGAATTCAATACCAAGGCGCTCACAAAATTGTGTCACTTCTTGAAATTCCATGTTAGGAAAGCCGAGTTTAATATGGATACCGACAACTTCAAATCGACGATCGCAAAATTTTGCATACATATGTAATGCAGTTAATAATACCATGCTGTCTTTTCCGCCACTCACTCCAACGCCAATACGATCACCATCTTGTATTAAGCCATAGTCCTGATCCGCTTTACGAATATCCCCAAGTATCTTATGTAATTTCATCCTTATCACGCTCTTTCTCAAATCTGTATCATTATACATGATTTTTTCGCTCTTTCACAGGCTAACCACAAGAAATTCTTGATTTTTATGTTATAATGATACACGGTGATGACATGGATGGTATTTTATTGATAAATAAAGAAGCAGGGATGACTTCTCACGATGTGGTTGCACAGTTGAGAAAGATCCTTCATATAAAGAAAATCGGTCACAGTGGTACATTAGACCCTAATGCGACCGGTGTCTTGCTCGTGTTGGTTGGCAGAGCTTGTAAAGTATTACCGTTTTTAGCAGATACGGATAAAGAATATATCGCAAGCATGGAATTGGGCAAGAAAACCATTAGTGATGATATTTGGGAAGAGGTTTTGGATGAAAAACCGGTTATACCAATTAAAGATTTGCAAAAAGAACTTGATAAATTTCGCGGTGTGATTGAACAGGTCCCTCCAATGATTTCAAGTATTAAAGTTAATGGAAAAAAGCTTTATGAATATGCTCGTAATCATGAGCATGTGATACGCCCGGTAAGAAGCGTGGAAATTTATGATATTCAAGCACTTGATGAGGCAAAACTACAATTTAGGGTAAGTTGTAGCAGTGGCACGTATGTACGTTCATTGTGCCATGATATTGCCGAAAACACAGGAAACTATGGATGTATGTCTTCTTTGATCCGCACGCGTGTTGGGCGATTTAGCATACAGGATTGTGTGACGTTAGATGATGTGAAAAAAGGCGAGTTTATCTTACACCCTATAAAGGACGTGTTGGATCATTACACAAGTGTTCCTTATACACCAATTTCAGATATTTATAATGGAAAACATATACGTTTACAATGTGAGGATAATCGCTTGGCAATTTTAGATAAAGGTGATGTCATAGCTTTATATGAACGTGATCATGGCGATGTCTTTCGTTGTATTCGCGGATTGTGGTAGGTGAAATTATGGAAATATTACGATTTAATATACATACACCCATAGAATGCCGGGAACGTATAACGGCTTGTATCGGGTATTTTGACGGTTTACATCTAGGTCACCAACAGTTGGTAAAACGGGTGCTGGAAATAGCTGAAAAAACCCATACCATTCCAGCGCTGATTACCTTTGATCCAGATCCCTGGGTCGTATTGAAAAAATTGCACAATATTCCCCATATTACACCGATGAATCATCGACAAGATATTGGCGCAAAACTGGGGATCCAGAAATGGATCATACTTGATTTTCAAAAGGATATGGCGCAACTTAGCTATGAACAATTTCATGAGCTTGTCTTAAAACCATTGCATATTGAAACATTAGTATGTGGTTATGATTTTCATTACGCCAATCGTGGAGAAGGCAGTGTAAAAACGTTACAGGCTCAGCATTTTTTTAAAGTAGAGGTCGTTGAAGAAATCGCCAGTGCCAATGAGAAAATTAGTTCAACTCGTATAGAACAATCCATAAAACGTGGTGAAATGGAAGAAACGGCAGATATTATGGGGCGCTTTTATGAAATGCGAGGTATTGTGAAAAGTGGTAATCGAGTTGGACGCAAGTATGGTTTTCCTACAGCGAATCTTAAAACACAGGGTGAATATATCATGCCAAAGCAGGGTGTTTATATTGGAAGTGTGTTTGTATTAGATACCTGGTGGATGGCGATTATTAATGTCGGACATAATCCAAGCTTTAATTATCAGCAAAACACATCGATTGAAGCATATTTACTTGATTTTGATAAAATGATTTATGATAAAACGGTTACATTCAGATTTCATCGTTTTTTACGCGAAGAGCAGAAATTTGCCGGCATGCAGGAGTTAAAAGAGCAGTTGCTCAAAGACTGTGATCGTGCCAGAAACTATTTTAGGCAAAGAAAGGAAGGATAGCATGCGTTTAAAGCTATTTGATACAATTGATGAGGCATTAGCGTTGCTAGAAGAAAATAATGCATTTTATCATGAAGTGGAAAAAGATATTCGTAAAGCGCTAAAAGACTTATTTGCTAATAAAACCGAGATGATCGTTGATGTGAATTCGCGCGTCAAAAGCAAAGAAAGTCTACGAGAAAAGATTATCCGCAATCGGTTTTATGTGGACTATCAAAATGCGCAAGATATTTTGGACAATCTAAGCGATTTGATTGGTTTTATTATTGAATGTCGTTTCATTGAGGATGAATATAAAGTATTAAATATCATTCGCGAACGTATGAATGTTCGTAATGAAGATGATGGGTATTATTGCAATGAGGCGCATCCACTATTTTATTTGGATTGTGCTTCCCGCCAACCACAAATTCAAAAAAATGGATTTGCCATCTATCGCATTGACGGTTACTATCTCAAAAATGGTGTGAAGGTGAATATGGAATTGCAGATAAAAGCACTGGTACATTCCTTTTGGGGAGAAATTGAGCATAAATTGGTTTATAAGAACACCAATTATTATGTGTACGATGATTTTATGAAAGATTTATTGGCCAGTATCAAAGCCAACCTGACAATAACCGATCGCCAGCTTAACATTATTTATGATCAGATGCAGTCAACATCCTTAGGAGATGCCAATATTACCGAATCAAGTTTTGAAAAACAAATCAGTAAGGCAATTAATGATTTATTCGCGACGAAAATGAATGAATCTATTGGTTTTACTATGAATCTAAAGAACACTTCAACGATTTTAGGTCATTATATCTTCATTAAGGATATTCGCTATGATGGCGGAAATAATGACCGTATTGCGACTTTGTTTCGGACGTTTAAGAAATTGAACTCCATACATATGGACTTTGAAAATGAAATTGTGATGGAGGAAGGTTTTTATTCACAAGATGTTTTTGTTCATATCTTAGGGACCTATTTACTCTCCATCATTAATGAAGACTATGATTGGTTTGTCTTCTTTAATATGTTATTTGCCATTGAACCAGGGAATAATATGGAAGACTTCAGTTTGTTCTTAACGGTAATTCGCAATTATTTGGTAGACAATTACTGGCTAAACACAAGCTTTGTACGTCTGCCGATGGATCAGAGTGATTTATTACATGATGAGTGTTCGCGAATGTTGGCGAATTCACTTTGTGAAATAGGAACGATCAAGATTATTCACGATGATAAGATGATCGCCATAAATAAGGCTTTTGTGAAGTTTATTGAAGAATTGGAAAAACGCGTCATCAGTTATTCTGATTTTATGCAGTATAAGGAAGCGTATTATGATGAATGGATGACACGTATGCGCAAGATTTTCAGTTGAGCCTATCTTTTTGAAACCTAATAGACATATTAAGATGCCCTTTTGCATAGTAGTGTAGTAGCAAGGAGGGCATTTTCTATGAATAAACAGGCACTTGCATTTCTGACCATGTTTTCATTAATTTTGATGTTAAGTGTATACTATGTCACGCTGCCAAGTGATACAACAGCAGTGATGAAGGAGAATACGCCACAAGAAGAAACTGGCGATTCTAACAGTAAAGACAAGATAGAAAATAAAGAGACGAAAACAGGGAAACAGGAAGAAAGCAAGGATACATCCAAAGTGAATGAGGCAGCGAAACTGCAGGAAGAAATTGACAAGAAAAAAGATAGTGAAATTAACAAAAACAGTTCGGTTCTATCAAAAGGTGATGCAGATGAAACAGCGAAAAAGCAGGCATTGACAACGATGGAAGAATTAAAAGATGACAAAGAAATGCAACAGAAAGTTGCACAGGCATTAAGTAAAGAAAAATTGAATGTAGCAGTTGAAATTAAGGATAATACATGTATCGTGAATGTATTTGATAAAAAAGATGAAAAAAAATTAGCAAATGAAATCATGAAAACCGTCAGTGAAGTAACAAATCAGAAATATTTCATTGAAGTCACTTTCAAATAGGAATGGTTTTTGTTATAATAGTTCCAGAGGGTGATAACTATGGCACAAGAATACATTGCTTTGAAGGAAAACAATAACGATGGTATTATCGCATTGAGCAAATCAGCTTTTCAGACGATTGCCAAGATTGTTATTGAAGAAGACGAAAATCTTAAGCTCGCAGAAACAAGTACACCATTTAAATATCCGCTTGTTTGTAAAATTGCGAACGATCAGCTGATTTTAACGATGGATGTAAAAGTGAAATACAGCGTGAATGTAAACGATGTATGCAGTAAACTGCAGGGTAAGATCTTTGAAAATATAGAACACATGACGGGCTTTCAGCCTGACCAGATTGATATTCGCGTCAGTGGCTTTATGTTTTAGAGAAATCCGCATGGATTTCTTTTTTTTGAGTTGGAGGTGAAGATATGGCGGTTAGCTTAGAGGATTGTTTGGTGATCGGAATCAGTTCAAGAGCTCTTTTTGATCTAGATGAAGAAAATCGCATTTATGAAGAAGAAGGTTTAAAAGCATATGCGGACTATCAGATTGCTCATGAAGATACGATCTTAAAGCCGGGAAGTGGTTTTGCATTAGTAAAAGCTTTATTAAAATTGAATAGTAGATTTGATAAACGTAAGGTAGAAGTGTTGATCATGTCGCGAAATTCAGCAGATACTTCTTTGCGCATTTTCAACAGTATAGCGCATTATCAGTTGGATATCAGCCGCGCTGTATTGAGTGGAGGTGCTGCTTTATCTCCTTATCTTTCTAGTTTTGGGGTTGATTTATTTCTAAGTGCCAATGAAGAAGATGTCAAAGCAGCCATCCAAGCTGGTTTTGCGGCTGGACGTATTTATACCAACGCTATTCAGGACTTTGATCCGATGCAAGAGATTGAGCAAATACGAATTGCATTTGATGGGGATGCTGTTTTGTTTAGCGATGAGGCAGAGCGCATCTTTCAGGAAAAAGGCTTGGCAGCCTTTGTGGAAAATGAGCAAAAAAAAGCTCTTCAACAATTGCCGGCTGGACCATTTGCGCGTTTTTTAAAAACCATCAGCGATTTACAGAATCATATGGATAGTACACAATCTCCCATTCGCACGGCTTTGGTAACTGCTCGCAACGCTCCAGCTCATGAACGTGTCATACGGACCTTACGGGCTTGGGATGTACGTATTGATGAGGCATTTTTCCTAGGTGGAATAACCAAAAAAGATGTTTTAAAGGCATTTGCGCCCCATATCTTTTTCGATGATCAGAAAGTGCATGCCGATGTGGCATCTCAAGTGGTACCTAGTGCACAGGTTCCATGGAAGGAATAAGAAAACTTGCATGTTTCAATCAAATACATAGTGGTTTTACATCATTTTATGATAAAATAAAAAAGAATATACAGGAGGATCAGAATATGGCAGTAAGCAGACATGAATTAAGAGAGAAGGCAATGACTTGCCTGTATCAGCATTTTCTTCTCAATAAAGATATTAAAGAAACAGTTTTTGAAAACAATGACAGTAATGAAATAGATCCATTTCTATATACAGTAACCATTGATACCATAAAATATGAAGAGGATTATATTCAGATGATCAATGAAGCCTTGCGTGAAGATTGGACATTTGAGCGTTTGGGTTATGTAGAAAAAGCAATATTGATCATGGCAGCCTGTGAATTGGATATGGAGATCGCTCCTAAACCAATCGTAATTAATGAGGCAGTGACATTAGCAAAAAAATATTGTGATGAGGAAACATATAAACTCATCAATGGGGTTTTAGATCGTTTATGAAACTACCCCTTCTTAGTGTTTATGATCTTGTCCATTATCTGAAACAGACACTTGATCATGATCCTAATCTGCAAACGTTACTGATTCAAGGCGAAATTTCCAATTTTACCAATCATCGTAGCGGTCATTGGTATTTTACGCTGAAAGATAAAAAGGCTAAAATCAGTTGTGTGATGTTTTCTTCGTATGCTAGTCGCTGTTCTATTTTATTAAAAGAAGGTATGAAGGTCATCGTCAGAGCGGAAGTTTCAATGTATGAGCCACAAGGCAGCTTACAGTTATATGTAACACATGTACAAGTGGATGGCTTAGGTGATTTGTACTTAAAGTTAGAAGCGGTGAAGAAGCAGATGGCGAAGGAAGGTTTATTTGCTTTGGAGCGTAAGAAAGCTTTGCCCTTATATCCCATGGATATAGCCGTAATCAGCGCAAAAAGCGGAGCAGCCGTGCAAGATGTTTTGACAACAATTGCACGACGTTGGCCGTTAGCAAATGTTCATGTTTATCCAAGTCTTGTGCAAGGAATCAATGCGGCAGATGATCTTATTCGTAATCTAAAAAAGGCTGATGAGATGGAACATGATGTGATTTTGTTGGTTCGTGGAGGCGGAGCAATTGAAGATCTTTGGTGTTTTAATGAAGAGCGTGTTGCACGTTGTATCAGTTCGATGAAAAGTGTTGTCGTGACTGGTGTAGGGCATGAAACAGATACGACATTAGTTGACTATGTGAGTGATGCCAGAGCGCCAACGCCCACGGCTGCTGCGGAATTGATAACACCTCAACGTGAAGAAATCCTTATGCAGCTTATGCATTTAAAAAGCAGGATGAAACAAATCATGAATCATCGTTTGCAAGAAGAAAAGGCTGTCCTTGAATCTTTAAAGCAACATCGTTATATGAGCGATCCCTTATCTTATATCCGTGAAAGTCAGATGAAATTAGCGATGCAAGCACGGGAAATGGGAATGATCGAACAGCGTCTGTTAAAACATCGTCATACAGTACAGGAATATGCAAATCGATTGGCACATCAATCGCAACAGATTGCACAGAAAAAACAAGCGGAAAAAGCAAAGGTTTGGATACAGCTTGCACATGCGCTACAAGAATATCAAAGGAAACAACAGACAACATTATATAAACAAATATCCTTACTAGATGCCTATAGTCCGCTGAATGTTTTAAAGCGTGGTTATGCGATTGCTGAAACTAAAGATACATTGATTAAATCTATTGATGATGTTCAAGAAGAAAGTCTTATGCGCATACGTCTTGTGGATGGCTTTCTGCATGCTTGTGTAAAGAAAAAGGAGAGATTATAATGGAAGAAAAACAATCATTTAAAAATTCCATGGCGCGATTAGAAGAAATTGTATCATTATTAGAACGAAATGAAATAGAATTAGAAGAAGCCATCAGCTTATTTGAAGAAGGGCTGAAGCTCGTAAATTCTTGTGATACGCAGTTAAAAACCTTTGAAAATAAAGTGGCTCAGCTTTTAGCTGCTTATCAGGAGGATGCAGGTGATGAATAACTTTGAAACATATTTGCAGCATATATGTGATGCTTTGCAAGATTCCAAAGTAAAAGATGCCATGCAGTATTCTTTAATGGCAGGAGGTAAAAGAATACGTCCGCAAATTTTACTGGCAGCTTTGCAATGTTATGGCATAGAAGAGCGTGTTGGATATCCTGTTGCTGCAGCTATTGAAATGATACATACCTATTCTTTAATTCATGATGATCTTCCGGCAATGGATGATGATACGCTGCGCCGTGGTAAACCGACTTGTCATGTGCAATTTGATGAAGCAACTGCCATTTTAGCAGGAGATGCTTTACTAACGCAGGCTTTTTTACTGGGAGCTATGGCAAGTGAGGATGCGATGGTGAATTGTGCTATCGTAAAAGCATTAAGCAGGTATGCTGGAGCAGATGGTATGGTACTTGGACAGATAAAAGATTTAGAAGGTGAAGTAAAGGAAGATCTTACCTTGGCGGAACTAAAAGATATTCATTATTATAAGACCGGACGTTTATTAACGCTTCCTTTGGTATGTGCGGCTTATCTAACACACCATGAAGAAGATATTCCTGCTTGGGAGCAAATCGGTAGTGATTTGGGCTTATCTTTTCAAATCCAAGATGATATTTTGGATGTTACGAGTACCGTTGAGGAATTGGGTAAAAATATCAACAGTGATGCGCAGAATAATAAACGCACCTATGTTTCTTTACTTGGTATTGAAGAAGCGCAAAAAGAGGCATCCTTCTATTATGAGCGGGCGCAGCAAAGACTGCATGAACTGTTTGATGATGCGCATGCCTTGGATGCCATCTTTGTGGCTTTAACAAAGCGTAAAAACTGATGAGGTGATCATGTGAATATATTTGATATTAAAAGTCCATCGGATATCAAGTCCTTATCCTATGCACAGTTGGAAGATCTTGCCCAACAAATTCGCATTTTTTTAATTGAGAGTATTGCGAAAACAGGAGGACATTTGTCAAGCAATTTAGGTGTCGTAGAATTGACACTAGCGATGCATTATGTCTTTGATACACCACAGGATAAGTTCATTTTTGATGTTGGGCATCAATCGTATGTACACAAAATATTAACTGGACGTGCGCCGCTGTTTACGCAACTGCGCCAATACAAAGGCATTGCCGGCTTTCAGAAACGCAAAGAGAGTGAGCATGATGCATGGGAAGCAGGGCATTCTTCTACTTCTTTATCTGCCGCTTTAGGGATGTGTGTGGCACGGGATCTGAATCATGCTTCCTATCAGGTTGTTCCTGTAATTGGTGATGGAGCTTTAACGGGTGGTATGGCCATGGAAGCATTAAATCAAATTGGCAGTGAACAGCGTAATATGGTCATTATTTTCAATGATAATAACATGTCAATCTCCAAAAATGTCGGTGCAATGGATGAAACCTTTACTCGGCTTCGTACAAGTAAGCCATATAATACTTTAAAAGAAGATTTAAAAGGTGCTTTATCAACCTCTAAAATGGGGAAAAGTGTTTTAGAATCCATGAAAAATATCAAAAATGCGGTAAAAGAAAATGTTGTGGATACTTCGATTTTCGGTGATTTTAATTTGGATTATATCGGTCCGGTAGATGGTCATGATATTCGTCGTTTGATCAAAGTGTTAGAAATAGCAAAGCGTCATGATGGCCCGATTGTCGTACACGTATTAACAAAAAAAGGAAAAGGGTATCCTTTTGCGGAAGAAGATAAAGAAGGAAAATGGCATGGTGTATCGCAGTTTGATCCTAAGACCGGTTGTTCCTTATCACGTATGCCAAATGGGCAAAAAAGCTGGAGTGAAGTCATATCCAGTACACTTTGTGATTTGGCAAAAGATAATAAAGATATCATAGCAATCACCCCTGCTATGAAAGGTGGCAGTAAGTTATCTGCTTTCTTTGAGCAATTTCCTACGCGTAGTTTTGATTGTGGTATAGCCGAGGAACATGCGATGACTTTTGCGGCAGGATTAGCTGCAAGTGGGAAACGTCCTTTTATCTCAGTATATTCTTCCTTTTTGCAGCGTGCCTATGATCAAATCAGTCATGATGTAGCTCGAATGGATCTGCCTGTTGTCATTGGCATTGATCGTTGTGGCTTAGTTGGCGAGGATGGTGAAACCCATCATGGTGTTTTTGATATTGCCATGTTGCGTCATATCCCGCATATGATCTTAGCACAACCAAAAGATGGCGATGAGGCACAACAACTTTTATACACAGCTTTTACACAAGAACACCCTTTTGCATTACGCTATCCGCGTGGAAACACCCCCTTTCATAAGGTAGATACATATCATCCTGTGCGTATTGGCAGTTGGAGCATGCATAAGATTATGGAGACGAGTAAACTTTGTGTAATCACCTATGGAGATAATGTGGATAAAGTTATTTCTAAGGCGCGCATCAATGGACTAGCGATTACCGTTGTAAATGCACGATTCTTTAAACCTCTGGATGAAGAAATGCTGAATAGCATTTGTCAAATGGAAGAACCTGTCATCATCTATGAAACAGATATGTTAGCTGGTGGTTTAGGCAGTGCGATTTTAGAATATGCGAATGATCATGGCTACCAAAAACATTTTGTACGTATCGGTATTGATGATCATTTTGTAGAACACGGCAGTATACCGCAATTAAAGAAATTGGAACGTTTAGATATCAACACGCTTTGCGATATTATCGCAAGCTATTTGTAGAGGATGCCTATGCGATTAGATCAAAAAATCGTTGTCATGCGTAGAGATCTATCACGCTCTCGTGCACAAGATATGATCAAAGAAGGCCTTGTGCAGGTTAATGGACAAACCATCACCAAAAGTAGTTATGCTATAACAGAAGAGGATGAAATTGTCATTTTCGAAGCAGATATGGTATTTGCCAGTAGAGCTGGTTTTAAACTATATGATGTCATAGATGATTTTCAGTTACAACTAAAAGATCGTGTGTGTTTGGATGTGGGTGCCAGCACGGGAGGATTTAGTGATGTCTGTCTTCAACAAGGTGCTCAAAAGGTATATGCTGTTGATGTAGGAAAAGATCAATTGATTGAGCGATTGCGTAAGGATAAACGCGTCGTAAATATGGAAAATTGCAATTGTCGCTATTTGCGCAAGGATATGTTTGATGATGCAATTACCTTTGCTTGTATGGATGTCTCTTTTATTTCCGCAAAACTCATTTTACCAGCAGTATTCTCGGTGATGAGTAAGAAAGAACTTGTTGTTTTGATTAAACCGCAATTTGAGGCAGGGAAAGCTTATGTTGGAAAACATGGCATTGTTAAAGATGCCAAGGTGCACATGCGCGTGTTGCAAGAGATGGTTGACTTTGTAAAAGAACAAGGACTTTATGTTCATCATTTACAAGAAAGCAGCATCTTAGGAAGAGATGGCAACCGTGAATTTGTCATGCACATTTGTGATACCTACAAGCAGCAGCTATTTGATTATCATACAATCGTCATGAACCATAAGAAAACGAGGTGATTCTATGCTGACACAAATTTATGTCAAAGATTTTATTTTGCTGGATCATGTGAATTTAACATTGGAAGACCATATGTCTGCTTTTACTGGTGAAACAGGAGCAGGTAAATCGCTGTTGATGGATGCCATAGGAATCTTAAAAGGAGATCGCATCAGTGCCAGTATGGTAAAAGATGGTAAAGATAAAGCAATTATCGAAGGAGCCTTTTTAGTGCCTTCTCACCATGCTGTAAGAAGCTTATTAGATGAAGCGGGATATACTTTGGAAGATGATTTGCTCATCGTAACGCGTGAATTTAGTAAAGAAGGCAAAAGTGTCGCACGTATTAACCAAAGAACAACAACGATTGCCTTTTTAAAAGAAGTTATGGCAGCTCTAGTTGATTTACATTCCCAACATGATACACAATATTTATTGAATCCCAAATATCATTTATCTTTACTGGATCGTTTTCTGCAACAAGATGCATTACGCGAGGATGTTCGTGATACCTATCGTGTTTTTAAGAAATGTGATGATGAGCTTTCACAACTGCTGCATGCAGATTACAGTGAAGATGATTTAGAATTTCTCACATTTCAGTTAAACGAAATTGATGAAGCAATGCTGAAAGAAAATGAATTAGATGAATTAGAAGAAGAATTGCGTCATATGATGGGTTATGAAAAGGTCAGTGCCGGTTTACATGCCGCAATTCAATTATTGGATGAAGAAGAGGGTGGATTGCCTAT
Source organism: Eubacterium sp. 3_1_31 (assembly GCF_964249515.1). NCBI lineage: Bacteria > Bacillati > Bacillota > Clostridia > Eubacteriales > Eubacteriaceae > Eubacterium > Eubacterium sp. 3_1_31. The sequence goes on along the minus strand of NZ_CAXUBY010000004.1, from coordinate 64,565 downwards.
TATCTATGAAGCGGCTCATCAATTAAGTGGATTGCATTATGATGAGACACTGGATACATATGCACAGAAGTTAAATGATGCTTATTATGTGATGCAAGATCTTACTGAAGAAATCAAAGAATATGCACAAAGCCTAGAATTTGATGAAGAACATTTCCATGAGTTGCAGGATCGTATTTCTTACATACATAAAATTTTTCGTAAATATGGAGGAAGCTATGATGCTGTTTGTGAAAAACGCGATGAGCTAGATCGTACCATTGATGGTATCTTACATCGTCAAGATGCTATCACAAAATTGGAAAAATCCCGACAGAAAGCTTATGCGGCGTATGAAGCGCAAGCAAAACAACTGCATACGTTGCGCGTAGCGAAAGCAAAAGAATTGGAAGAACTTGTTGTTACACAGTTGCGTGATCTAGAATTGCCCAATGCACGTTTTCATGTTTCAATTGAAACATTTACAGGCAATGCCACTGGGATGGATAAGGTGGAATTTTTAATATCGATGAATGCTGGAGAACGCTTAAAAAGTCTTTCAGCAACGGCTTCCGGTGGTGAATTATCGCGTTTTATGCTTGGCATGAAGACGGTATTCACACGTTTGCAAGGTATTGAGACTGTTATTTTTGATGAGATTGATACTGGTGTCAGTGGCAATGTTGCCTTTGCTATTGGTAAAAAGATGCAGGAGCTGGCAAAAGATGTTCAGGTTTTCTGCGTAACACATCTGGCCCCAGTAGCAGCTTGTGCGGACCATCATTATGTAGTAGAAAAGTTACAGGAAAATGATCATGTCAAAACACAGATCCATGTATTAGATGAACAAGAGCGTATCATTCAACTTGCTAGTATATCTAGTGCATCACAAAGTGTTTCTGCGCATGCCATGGCAAAAGAATTATTAGAAAAAGCGCGAAGAGATTAATGATTTTCTTTGACTTGTTTCACTTGACACAGGACAAACTAGCCCTGGGAGGTGATACTTTGTCAAAGAAATTTTTAATTTTACTAAGCTGTTTCATTTGCCTATTCATTCATCCTTCAATGATCTGTGCCAATGAAGGTATTTATTTAGGCGGAGATAGCGTTGGTATTGAAGTTTCTTATGATGGTGTACTCATCAGTGGGACGTATCACTTTACGATACAAAATAAAACGTATACACCGGAAACCTATATTCAGAAAAAAGATATCATAAAAAAAATCAATGGCGTCACGGTAACAAGCATTGCCGATATGCAAAGGGAACTGTTGACCTATCAAAGAACACAATCAAAAGATAGTATTCCTATCACTGTTCTTAGAAAGAATCAGCTCATAGAAACATCATTGTTTAATGTGTATGATGAAACAGACAAGGTATATAAGTGTGGTTTATATGTAAAAGATAAAATTGTCGGTGTTGGTACCTTGACCTATTATGATCCTAGCAATCATACTTATGGAGCACTTGGGCATGAAATTATGGATACGGATTTGCAGGAGATAGCGGATATTCAAGCAGGAAGTATTTATCCGGCGAATGTATCATCTATTCAAAAAGCACAGCAAAATCATGCCGGAGAAAAACGCGCCACCATTGATTTTACTAGAGTCTTGGGAACGATTCGGGAAAATACGCGTATTGGTATTTATGGAACCTATGTACAATTGGGAAGGAATGCGCCTCTTATGGAATGGGCAGATGCGCAAAGTGTACACAAAGGGAAAGCCCAGTTGTATACGGTCTTACATGGTGACGAAGTACAAGCTTTTTCCATCAATATCACCAAGATTCATCATCAGCACATCGGTGATGTAAAAGGTATAGAATTTATTGTTGACGATCCTGTATTATTAGCACAGACAAATGGTATTATTCAAGGCATGAGTGGATCACCTATCGTCCAAGATAACAAAATCATAGGAGCAGTTACACACGTTATTACGAATGATCCTATTCATGGATATGGTGTCTTTATCGAATGGATGTTATCTAATTCTAAGAAACTTGCGTAATTACGACATAATTCGACTTACACTTTGGTGTTATCACAGAAATGACGGCATAAAACGTCGTCATTTTTTCATAATTTGAAAAAATTTGTAAATTTCTTTACGGTGTTCGACAAATTCATTGTTATTTCTCATTTAGAATTCTTATAATTAATAGGGAAGGAGAGAAAGAAATATATGAACAACAAACTTAGCGTCTATCTTGTCGATGACAGTCTGGAAATGATTCACTCTATGAAAGCAGCATTCGCAAAGAGTGATGCATATCAGATCGTAGGCAGTGCCACCAATGGTGAACAATGTCTTGTAGAGCTTCATGGGAAACACATTGACATCCTCGTACTGGATCTGCTGATGCCAAAGAAGGATGGGATCAGTGTTCTGCAAGATTTAAAGAAAAACAACATTGAGGTAGCTCACATCATCACCACAACACCATTTGTGAATGATTTGATCGTATCACAAGTGCAGAACTTTCGGATCGACTACATACTCATGAAACCTTTTGAGATGGAGGAGCTTGTCGATAAGCTAAACTTCATCGTTGGCTTTACCAGTAAACAAAAGAAAGGCAATGGCTTGCGGGTGAATCTTGATGAAGATGAAAAGAAACGCCTTGCCAAATTAGAACTGGAAAGTGAGATTACGGAATTACTCCATGAGATCGGTATACCCGCACATATCAAAGGCTATATGTACTTACGAACAGCTATTTTAGAAACTTATCTAAATGTTGATTTCTTAGGTCAGATCACCAAAGTCTTATATCCGGAGATTGCTCGTAAATATGCAACGACCGCCTCACGTGTGGAAAGAGCCATTCGTCATGCGATAGAGGTAGCTTGGAATAGAGGGAATATTGATGCCATTGATGATATTTTTGGTTATACGATTTCTGCTAGTAAGGCAAAACCAACCAATTCGGAATTCATTGCGATGATTGCCGATAAATTACGTCTTGAGCATCGTTTAAAAAACAAAACAGCGATGATGCAAACTTATCGCTAGATTTTCTTCCTGAAATCCTTTATAATGGTCAAGGTAAGCGGATGAATCATCATGTACATTTGATGTTTATTAACCAAAATAAAGGATGTTGGATATGGCAGGAAGAGTTATATTTCATATTGATTTAAATGCGTTTTATGCAAGTGCGGAGGTTTTGAAGAATTCTGCGTTGGAGGGACAACCGGTTGCTGTAGCCGGATTGCATCGCAGAAGTGTTGTCAGTACGGCAAATTATGAAGCTCGTAAATGTGGAGTTCATAGTGCTATGCCATTATTGATGGCTTTAGAAAAATGTCCGCAGCTGGTAGTTGTACAAGGTGATTTTTCCTGGTATGAAGAATTAAGTAATCGTTTTTTCACCTATCTGCGTAAATTCACCCCTTGTATTGAACCGGCTAGTATCGATGAATGTTACATGGATGTTACTGATATCATAGGTAATTATAAACGACCGCTAGATTTGGCATGGATCATTCAGAAACGTGTCTATGAAGATTTGCGGTTACCATGCAGTATAGGAGTAGGACCAAATAAGTTTTTAGCAAAGATGGCGAGTGATATGCGAAAACCTATGGGAATCACGGTATTGCGGAAGCAAGAAGTGCCATCTAAGTTATGGCCACTACCAATCACAGATATGTGGGGCATTGGTAAGAAAAGTGTGCCATTATTAGAAGAACGTGGAATTCATACCATTGGCGATTTGGCTGATCCATCAAATGAAACGATGCTAATGACACTGCTTGGCAAGCAGGGGTATATGGCCATTCAACATGCGCGTGGAAATGGCAGTAATCGTTTATCCTATAACACCAGTGTGCAATCCATTTCACAATCAACGACACTGGATCGTGATATCATAGAATACGATGAAGTAAAAACTGTTTTTCGCCGTTTAGCTCATTCTTTGAGTCAACGAGCAAAACAAGAAAAAATCAAAGGTTCTTTACTTTCCATTTCTATTCGATATTATGATTTTACCAATGCTGTTCGCTCACAGTCTTTACAAGGCTATACGAATGAGGAAACCATTTTATTGGAAACAGCATTGCTATTGTTTGATCAAAATCACAACGGTAAAGAAATCCGTCATCTTGGAATCGGATTAGGATCGCTTTACAGTGAAGAAACCAGTGTTACACAAATTGACATGTTTCAAGAACCCGTAGAAGATACAAACGATGTTGCTATGGTGTTGAAACAGTTGAATAAGCAACTTCCTGGTGCAAATCTGATCAGCGCCGCGCAGCTTAAGAAAAAAATGTAGAAATATGACGAAGAAAAGAAGGGGTGAACTCTTCTTTTTTTTCATATGCTGAAGTGAGGTGAGCATATGAAAAAGAAACATCATTATCACGGCTTTTTAAAGAAATATCAAAATGTCTATTTGTATATTGCTATCTTGGTTGGTTGTGGACTATGCATGGGCATTATCTTATCGAATTACATAGATGTGAATGATATTCAAAATCTTTCTGCTTATTTAACGACCATTGATTCCAATGTCAATAAGTATGACTATTTTATATCACAATTCTTTTTGGGAATTCTTTTTATTTTATTTGTCTTTTTGTTGGGGACAAGCATTGCCGGCATCCCCATTATTAGTTTCGTTGTGTTTACGAAGGGATTACAAATCGGCTTCTCTTGTGCGCTCTTTGTGGCAACCTATCAGATGAAAGGAATTGTCGGCATTTTGTTGACACTCTTACCCCAGGTTGTGTTTGACCTACTTGCTACGTTTTTGATTTCAGCTAGTGCAATTCAATTGTCAATGTACATCGTTTACAGTTGCACAAACCGTGAACGCCTAGACTTTCGTAAATTATTCAATACCGTACTTAATGATATCTTTATTTGTTTTCTGATTATGCTAGTGGGGGCATATTTGAAATCAACGATTGTTATTGAATTCATTAAGCTGTTTAATTTAATGTGATTTTCCTGTATAATACTACATACAGGAAGTGAGAAGATGAACGATCATTACACATATGATTATATACATGGTACAACTACTTATGTATATCAGCGAAAAGACATGTTTCGCATAAATACTGATACCAGTCTTTTGGCCGCATTTATGCAGATAAAACAAGGAGAGCGCATCTTAGATATTGGAACGAACAATGGAGCTTTACTGGCAGTGGCTGCAACAAAGCAGCCCGCTTACCTATATGGTGTAGAAATTCAAGAAGCAGCATGCAAGTTGGCTGAACATAATTTAAAAGATTGTGGTGTGCCATTTTCAATTTTAGCAGGCGATGCAGGTAACATGACGCTTCCTAAGGTAGATGTTGTGATATGCAATCCACCTTATTTTAAGGTCAATACGCATGCAAATCTCAATGAGAGTGATTATTTGCGTATTGCCCGTCACGAGTGTTACCTGCCTTTTCCTTTATTGTGTAAACAGGCAGCTTCCACGCTACAAGAAAAAGGCCGTTTTTATTTGGTACATCGTGCGGATCGGATTGGCGAATTGATGAAAGAATTGTTACAACATCGATTCGGTGTGCGTACCTTACAATTTGTTTATGATCAAAATAAAGAGGAAGCCATCACTGTTTTAATTGAGGCAATTAAAGATGGGGGTCATCATACACATGTGTTACCACCAATCATGCTAAAGCGATGAAGTAAAGTATCAATCGTAAGATTGTTCAATCTTAATACTAATTTAGATTGTCACGTATATATTTCTTTTTTACGGTTAAAAGATAGGATATTGAAGTGTTTCTGCATGTAGTAAGGATATAAGCCTATCCATACCAAAAAGATAAAAACTGTGCTATAATATCATATGGTGAGATTATGCAGATAACTGATGCATTTGAAGATTATCTTCATTATATACAAGTCGTAGAGAATAAGTCCTTAGCAACCGTGGCATCCTATCGTAATGATCTAAAGGAATACCTCGCTTTTTTAGACGCACATGGATTTACGGCTATTGAAGATGTAACCTACATGGATCTGCAAGGTTTTCTCAAAGAACAAAAAGTAAAGAAAAAAACAAGCAGTGTCAATCATATGATTACTTCATTGCGCATGTTTCATCGCTATTTGACGATGACATATCCTAAAATTCCCGATGCAACCTTACACATACGCTCTTCCAAAACCGCAAAGAAATTACCGACCTATTTTCATGTGGCGGATATTGAACGCTTATTAGATAGCTTTCAAGACAGTGATATGGACATATTCCATAAGGCTTTATTAGAAGTGCTTTATGGCTGTGGCTTGCGAGTAAGTGAGCTGACGCATTTGCGTTTAAATATGACACATTTAGAGCAGGGCTTTCTCAAAGTGCTTGGTAAAGGAGAAAAAGAGCGGATGGTGCCTATGCATCAGCGCAGCGTACATGCGTTGCAACAGTATTTAGAATTCGTTCGCCCACAATGGGTGAAACAGCGAAGTCCTTTTGTGTTTCTTAACTCACGAGGACAGAATGTTTCAAGACAATATGTACATAACCTGATCAAAAGCAAACTTACAGCACTTGGCTTAGATGAACGTTTATCCGCACATAGCTTTCGTCATAGCTTTGCCACACATCTTTTAGATGGTGGTGCTGATCTTCGCGTTGTACAGGAGTTGCTGGGACATGCGGATATCGCTACGACACAAATTTACACCCATATTCAAAACAAACGATTACAAGATGCTTATGCATCTTTTCATCCAAGATCAAAGGAGGAAGACGACCATGAAAACATATAAACGTGTATTCACCATCGTTGTAGATTCCCTTGGTGTTGGGGCTGCCCCTAATGCCAAGGCATATGGCGATGAAGGATGTGATACCTTAGGTCATATTGCTATGCATATGGAAAATTTCCATATCCCAAATTTAGCAAAACTAGGACTTGCCAATCTGCATCCTATGCAGCATGTAGCAAGCGTACAAGAACCTATGGGATATCATACCAAAATGATCGAGCGCAGTGTCGGTAAGGATACGATGACCGGTCATTGGGAAATGATGGGGTTATATATCGACACACCATTTCAAACATTTACAGATAGTGGCTTTCCTAAGGAGCTGCTCGATGAGCTGAGCAAACGCACCGGACATAAGATTGTCGGGAATAAAGCAGCAAGTGGTACCGAAATTTTAGATGAGCTGGGCGAACACGAAATTGCCACCGGTGATATGATTGTCTATACTTCCGCAGATAGTGTCTTGCAAATTTGCGGTAACGAGGAAACATTCGGTTTAGACGAATTATATCGCTGTTGTGAAATCGCCAGAGAGTTGACCATGAAACCGGAATGGAAGGTAGGACGTGTTATAGCCCGTCCATATATCGGCAAGAAAAAAGGCGAATTCAAGCGTACGGCAAATCGTCATGACTATGCCTTAAAACCATATGGGAAAACGGTATTAAATGCCTTACAAGAGCATGGGTATGATGTTATCAGTGTTGGTAAGATCAATGACATCTTTGTAGGCGAAGGCATCAGTGAAGCGTATAAATCAAAAAGCAGTGTGCATGGTATGGAGCAGACAATCGATATCATGAAAAAGGACTTCCAAGGCTTATGTTTTGTAAATCTTGTTGATTTTGATGCTTTGTGGGGGCATCGCCGTAACCCTGTTGGCTATGGAGAAGAGCTAGAGCGCTTTGATGAAAAACTCGGCATCGTCTTAAAACAGCTAAAGGAAGATGATTTATTAATTATCAGCGCTGATCATGGAAATGATCCTACCTATAAAGGCAGTGATCATACCAAAGAAATGGTGCCAATGCTTGCCTATAGTCCATCTATGCAAGGACATGGCTTATTAGCATTGCGCGATAGCTTTGCGGATATCGGTGCCAGCATTGCGGAAAATTTTGCAATTGAGATGCCAGAGAATACGATTGGAACAAGTATGCTGGCTTTATGGAAATAAATAAGTAAAGGAGTAGAGAACATGAGTAATTGCAGTAGCTGTCCTAGTAAAGGGACCTGTGGGAAGAGTGAAGATACCTGTGGTATCCAGAACAATGCCCGCAACAAAATTAAACACGTCATTGGCGTGATGAGTGGAAAAGGTGGCGTAGGTAAAAGCTCAATGAGCGTTTTATTAGCAAAAGAGCTGCGTCAAAGAGGCTATCAGGTCGGTATCATGGATGCCGATATCACTGGGCCAAGTATCCCAAGACTTTTAGGCTTGGAACATGAAAAGGCATATGGCACAAACGATGCTATTGAACCTGTCATTGATAAAGATGGTATTAAAGTAATGTCTTTGAACTTTTTGATGGATGATGAAAATCAACCGGTTGTATGGCGAGGTCCCATCGTTGGAAATGCTGTTCGTCAGTTTTGGACAGATGTCGTTTGGGAAGAATTGGATTATCTGCTGATCGATATGCCACCGGGAACTGGTGATGTCGCATTGACTGTTTTACAAAATATGCCGGTGAATGGCATTGTGATGGTATCTACACCACAACCTATGGTATCAATGATCGTATCGAAAGCCATTAATATGTGTAAGGAAGTAAAGGTGCCGGTTTTGGGTATCATCGAAAACATGAGCTATGTCGTTTGTCCGGATTGTGGTCGCCATATTGAAATATTTGCACATAAGAATACAGATGAATTCTTACAGAACAATGATGTTGAATTATGGGCTGAATTACCAATGATGGATGCCATTTCACAGATTTATAAAGATGATGACTTCACCCCGGAAACAGTAAAAGAAGTACAGAAATTAATTGCACCTGCTGTTGATAAATTGGAAGCGTGCATGAAATAACGAAAAAGGGCATAAAATGCCTTTTTTTAGTGCCTTTTGCAAGATTACTCACTTATGTGATACTGCTAAATCTATCTAAATGTAACAATTCCCATTTATTTTCATGAAAAAAATATTTTCATTTACCATAGATTGTGCTATATTAGTAAAGGATTTTTTATAAGTCTTAACAACTGGGCTTTAAAAACCCGCAAGGAGGAATTTTTATGCCAGGTTATGTTGTTGTAGGAACACAGTGGGGCGATGAAGGAAAAGGAAAAGTCGTCGATTATTTAGGTTCCCATATGGATTATGTTGTTCGTTTTCAAGGTGGTAACAATGCCGGACACACAGTTGTTGTCAATGATGATAAGGTAGTTCTCCATTTGTTGCCAAGTGGCGTTTTACAAAAAGCGTTGTGTATCATTGGACCAGGTGTTGTTGTTGACCCTTTTGTCTTTTTGGAAGAAATTAAGGCATTAGAGGAAAAAGGTCTGCCTACGGAACATGTCAAGATTTCTGATTGTTCCCATATCATTATGCCATATCATGTGCGTTTAGATAGTTTGCAGGAAGCTCAATTGCAGGAAGCAAAAATCGGTACAACAAAACGTGGCATTGGTCCATGCTATGCTGATAAGTATTCTCGCATCGGCTTGCGAATGGGAGATCTAAAAGACTTTGAACAGTTTAAAAAGAAATTGAAACGTGCTTTAGAAATGAAAAACATCCTCTTTCATCAAGTTTATCAGGATGAAGGATTCGTATATGAAGACATGGTGCAGCAATTTGCCCAGATCAGAGAAAAACTATTGCCGCGTATCGTCAATGCGCAGTTGCTAGTTAATGAAGCATTAGACACAAGCAAACAGGTGCTATTTGAAGGTGCCCAAGCGGCAATGCTAGATATCAATTATGGCAACTATCCGTATGTGACAAGCAGTTCACCTACAAGTGCCGGTGTATGTACAGGTGCTGGTGTTGCACCGCAGAAGTTGGATGTGATCATCGGAATTGCCAAAGCATATTCTACGCGTGTTGGAGAAGGACCTTTCCCATGTGAATTATTTGATGAGGAAGGCGATACACTGCGTGAAAAAGGTGGGGAATATGGTGCTACGACCGGACGTCCACGCCGCTGTGGTTGGCTGGATGTCAATGTTGTACGACATGCCGCAATGATCAATGGATTAACCGACCTTGTGATTACGAAGTTAGATATTTTAAGCGGGTTTGATAAAATCAAAATGTGTGTTGCCTATGAGATTGATGGACAGCGCTATGATTACATCCCAAGCAATATTGAAGACTTGCAAAAAGCAAAACCAATTTATGAAATATTCGATGGATGGAATGAGGATATCGCAAACATATCCCATTATGATGAGCTTCCTGAGAATGCCAAAATTTATTTGCGTCGCATTGAAGAATTGTGCCATACAAAAATCTCTATGATATCTGTTGGACCAGAGCGTAATAGTAATATCATCGTTCATGAAATGTTAAAGTAATCTTTATATATATTATAAAATAAGTATTGAACAAAGGCGTTCAAAGGATGAAACTAGATGTTTCACTTCCTTTAACGCCCTTTTTAATTTCATAACCAGAAAGAAATAGCGACTTGTAAGGGAAGTGTTAGAACTTCTAATAACATTTCATGATTAGACAACTGCGAATTTTAAGCATGGGAACATACAACCTGTGATTGCATAATACACGCTTAGATAGTATTCTAGCTCTTGTTCTACACCATACTAACTATGAATCGATATATATACGAATAAGGCTATCGGTCTACTGCAAACAAGGATTTGTGCATTAAAACTAAATGTAAAAACTATCAAAATGAAAACACACAAACAATAACTTGATACGATTAAAAGAGGTGATGATCTATGATTCGTGTATTGATTATATCTGGCAGTAAAAAGACAACTGAATGCATACGCGAATTTTTAGCATGTGAAGATGACCTCAGTATCACGATCAGCACCCATGCAGCGCACGCTCGCCGTCTTTTTATAACAGCTGCCTATGATTTCATTATCATAAACTATCCGCTTCCAGATGAAGCAGATTATCGTCTGGTGTTGGATATGAATGTGAAAAGCAATGCCAGTATCTTATTGCTGGTACATCATGAGAAATTAAAAAGTATTGATGATCGCATGCAGAAAGCCGGTATCATGACCGTTGGAAAACCAATACATCAACATACGCTGTTTCAGCTTTTAAAATTTGCCATACTTACTCAACGCAAACAAAAACAACATCAAAAAGATGAACAGCTATGGAAACAACGTCTGCAGGAAACCAAGGTTATCCAGCAAGCAAAGTGCCTGTTGTTAGAACATGAACATATGAATGAGCAACAAGCACACAAATATTTAGAGAAAAAAGCAATGAATGCGCGACTCACACGCTTACAGCTAGCAAAAGCGGTGATACGAAAATATGAAAATAAAACCGAATGAGAAAGGATATATATCTATGTGTAAATTTATCTTTATTACCGGTGGTGTTGTATCCGGCTTGGGAAAAGGCATCACCGCAGCATCTTTAGGAAGACTATTAAAAGCAAGAGGGCTGAAAATCTCAGCGATGAAAATGGACCCCTATGTCAATGTAGATCCGGGAACCATGAGCCCTTATCAACATGGCGAGGTCTTTGTGACCGAGGATGGCAGTGAAACCGATTTGGATTTAGGTCATTATGAGCGTTTTATTGATGAAGATTTAAACTGCTATTCCAACGTAACAACTGGGAAGATCTATTGGAATGTCTTACAAAAAGAGCGTCGGGGAGATTATCTTGGTCAAACCGTTCAAGTTATTCCCCATATTACCAATGAGATTAAAAGTTATATTTATATGGCCCAGAAGAAAACGCAAGCAGATATTTTATTATGCGAAATCGGTGGAACTACCGGGGATATTGAGAGCCAGCCATTTCTTGAAGCGATTCGTCAAGTTGCGCTTGAACAGGGACGTCAAAACTGTTTGTACATTCATGTGACGCTTATCCCTTATATACAAAGCAGCCAAGAGCATAAATCAAAGCCAACACAGCATTCGGTAAAAGAACTGCAATCGTATGGTATCTCACCGGATATTTTGATTGCGAGAGTCAATGAACCATTAGAAGATACGATTAAAGAAAAGTTATCATTATTTTGCAACGTACCTAAGGAATGTGTCATTGAAAATCGAACGATGCGCTCATTGTATGAGGTACCTTCGATGTTACAAAAAAATGGATTAGATGAGATTGTGCTGAAACATTTTAACTATTCGTTACCATCAGCTGATTTACATCAATGGGAAGAATTAAGTGAAGTTTTTTCCAGTATTCAGGAAGAAGTAACAATTGCCTTGATAGGAAAATATGTGAAGCTCCATGATGCTTATTTATCCGTTGTTGAAGCACTTCATCATGCCGGTTTAAAAAACAAAGTTCACATTCAAATCCGCTGGATAGATTCAGAAGAATTAACAGAGGAAAGCGTAGCTGAAAAATTAAGCGGCTGTCATGGTATATTAATACCTGGAGGGTTTGGTAATAGAGGCATAGAAGGGAAGATCGTTGCTGCCAATTATGCCCGTATCCATAACATTCCTTATTTAGGGATTTGTTTAGGGATGCAGATTGCTGCTATTGCTTTTGCCCGCAGTGTATTACAACTTAAGGATGCCAATTCTGCAGAGTTTGATAATGACTGTCAGCATCCAATCATCCACTATATGCAAGAACAAAGAGAACTGCTTTCAAAAGGTGGAACAATGCGTTTAGGGGCGTATCCTAGTACCATTAAAAAAGGAACGCAACTAGAGAGAGCCTATCAAAAAAATCATATCGCAGAACGACATCGTCATCGCTTTGAATTTAACAATGCCTATCGCGCATCTTTTGAAGAACATGGCATGTGTATCAGTGGGGTATCACCTGATGATGCATTAGTCGAAGCTATTGAGTATTCTGCCAATGATTTTTATATAGGCGTACAATATCATCCGGAATTTAAAAGCCGCCCACATCGTGCACATCCTTTATTTATAGACTTTATTAAATATGCAAAACAATTGGATAAGAAGGATTACGAATAACAAAGCAGTATCTTTATGTATTGGATAAACCATAAAAAGTGCTTTATATGCTTTTTTATGATATTCTATGATAATTCTTTATAAAACGACACAGTCCTACTTATGGGTGTGTCGTATTTTTAGTAGAAAGGGAAGATGGTATATGTTATGCAAAATAAACGTTATTGGTAACCACCATCTTCCTACTCCTATAATTTTTTCTTGCAAATAAGCAAAAACCGATTCGCTTTAACGTAAAAGAAAAAGACTGCGTGTCGTACAGTCTTTCTTATACATAGCAATGCTTATCGCTTTTTATACTTGAATATCAGCATGTATTCCCAGTGCGTTTTTTTCATTGGCTAGAATAGGGTCAATGAAGTCATGGAAATATTCTTCCGTTTGCTGTGGCGCACGACCAACAAAATTCTGTGGATCCATGATAGCTTCTAGCTGTTCCATATGCATAGGGAACATTTCATCCTCAGCTATACGTGCAAGCAAATCGTTTTCCTTTCCTTCTTCTTTCACCGCTTTACCAGCCTCCATAGAATGAATACGAATGCGTTCATGCAGCTCCTGACGATCTCCGCCGGCTTTTACCGCATCCATCAATATAGTTTCGGTAGCCATGAAAGGGAGTTCCTTCATTAAATGTGCATGAATGACTTTTGGATAAACAACTAAGCCATCCGTAATATTCAAATAAAGATCAAGAATACCATCTACAGCAAGAAAGCCTTCCGGAATACTGATGCGTTTATTAGCTGAATCATCCAAGGTTCTTTCAAACCATTGCGTTGCGGCAGTTAATGCCGGATTTAATGCATCCGAGATGACATAATTAGCTAAAGAAGCCATTCGTTCACTGCGCATAGGATTGCGCTTATAAGCCATAGCACTGGAACCGATCTGTCCCTTTTCAAATGGTTCTTCCACTTCTTTTAAATGCTGTAAAAGGCGAATATCATTTGAAAACTTATGTGCACTTTGGGCAATATTACTTAATGCCTGAAGTATACGAGAATCAATCTTACGTGAATAGGTCTGGGTAGATACCGGATAACAATCTGTATAACCCATTTTTTTTGCGATACGTTTGTCCAGTTCCTTAACCTTTTCGTTGTCATTGTCAAACAATTCCATAAAGCTTGCTTGTGTACCGGTTGTACCTTTACAGCCTAAAAGTTTTTTATGCTCTAGTAAATAGCAAATTTCTTCATAATCCAACTGTAGATCCTGTGCCCAAATGGCAGCACGTTTACCAAGTGTGGTTGGTTGGGCTGGCTGAAAGTGGGTGAATGCTAAAACCGGAAGATCTTTGTAGGTCAATGCAAATTTTTTTAATTCCGCCAAGACGTTCACAATTTTGTTTTTTACCAGCTCTAATGCTTCATACATGAGGATGAGATCTGTATTGTCACCAACATAGCAGCTAGTCGCACCTAAATGGATGATACCTTTGGCTTTTGGGCATTGTACACCATATGCATACACATGGCTCATCACATCATGGCGTACGATTCTTTCACGTTCTTTCGCCACTTCATAGTTGATAGTATCTTTATTCTCAATCAATTCATCCAATTGTTCCTGGGTGATATCCAATCCTAATTCTTTTTCGCTTTCCGCTAAAGCAATCCATAGCTTACGCCATGTTTTAAATTTCTTATCCTGTGAGAATATTTGCTGCATCTCTTTGCTAGCATAGCGCTGTCCCAGCGGGCTTTCATATCGATCGTACATATAAGCTCCTTTCCATTCATCTATTTAAGTGATTTTTTAAGCGATATGCAGACGTTTACATACTTCCTGATAGGCATCTTCCACATTTCCTAAATCACGGCGGAAACGGTCCTTATCTAAATGTTCATGACTATGCATATCCCATAATCTGCATGTATCTGGGGAAATTTCATCCGCTAATACAATAGTATCATGAAATTTACCAAATTCTATTTTAAAATCAATCAATTTGATATCGGCTTTCGCAAAGATATCCTTTAATGTGTTGTTGATTTTAAATGCCATATCAGTAATAGTATCGATTTCTTCACGTGTTGCAATACCAATAGCAATTGCCATATAGCTGTTGATCATAGGATCACCAAGCTCATCATTTTTATAACTGAATTCTAAGATCGGGCTCTTGATTTCCGTGCCTTCTTCCATGCCTAAACGCTTCGCAAAACTACCAGCCACCTTATTACGTACGATGACCTCTAAAGGGATGATATCCACTTTTTTCACCAAGGTCTTGCGATCATCTAATTCCTTGATCAGATGGGTTGGAATTCCTTGCTCTTCCAACTTCTGAAACAAAAAATTTGTTATGCGATTATTCATGCTTCCTTTTCCTTGAATCGTACCTTTTTTTAAACCATTAAATGCTGTTGCATTATCTTTATAATCTACAATAACAGCATCAGCATCTTCTGTGGTAAAAACTTTCTTTGCTTTTCCTTCGTAAAGTAATGTGCACTCTTTCATTGTTGTTCATTTCCTTTCCATATACAGATATCACATAAATAAATATCTTTTCTATAGCATATATCGAACATGAATACCTATGTAAACCAAGTTAAAAAATGTATTGCTTTTTTTACCTTACAATTATAGGGCAGGGGATTTTTCATGTCAATCTTTCTTGTGCTGATATTGTAATGTAACCGTTTAAAAAAGCATTCTCACACTTATTACGTGCATGAGAATGCTTCATTGCATTATTTACCTAAAATAATTGATGTCAGATCAACTGGATCAACGATCTTACCATCTTTGTAAACACGCATGTTTCCGGATGCAATTTCATCAATCAGAATCACTTCATCATTGTTGTAACCAAATTCAAACTTGATATCATACAGGTCAAGACCTTTTTTCTTCAAGTCTGCAGCTACAATTTCCGTAATTTTTAAAGTCTGTTCTTTCATGCTTGCGAACATTTCTTCGCTCATGATTCCTAAAGCAGCCAGACCTTCACTGGTAATCAGCGGATCACCTTTGGCATCATCTTTCAATGTTGTTTCTACATATCCGCCAGGAAGAGGTGTTCCATCTTCAATATAATCACCATAACGGCGAATGAAACTACCGGTTGCTACCAGACGGCAGATAACTTCCAAGCCTTTACCAAATACGGTAGCAGGCAGGACTTCCATCGTTGCATCTTCTACATTAGCACTTACGTAATGTGTTTTGATGCCAGCATCTTTTAAGATTTCAAAGAAGTGGATTGAAGTTTCCAGATTTGCTTTACCAATACCTTCGATTGTTAAGCCAACTGCATTTTCGCCTGGATCAAAAACGCCATCTTTTCCAGTACAGTCATCTTTAAACTTCAACAATACGTTACCGTTGTCTAATTTGTAAACATCTTTTGTTTTACCTACGTAGATTTTTTCCATAGTGTCCTCCATATTCCTTAATGACGAAATTATTATAGCATTTCTCAGCATAATTACCACTTAAATTTTACAATTTCTTCAATTTTTTAATTTTTTTTGCTCTTTTACCGAAAATATTCTTATTTTTAAAAGGCTTTCACATAATTTCTAAGGGCAGTTATATAATAAAAGAAGAAATCCCATAAATTCTATGAAGAACGTAGCGTTTTTAAACATTTCAAGGTATAATAAGGAAGTGAATTTTACAATACACTTCTAGCAATCAAGGAGGAATTATATGAAGTATCTCGCAATACTGCTGAATAAGCTTGCATCCTTTCTGCTAAGTTTGGTTCATCGCGGAGGTTCTCTGCCTGGACAATTGGCACTGAAGGTTGATGCTAACATCTTAAAAGAGCTGAAAATCTCATGCCCCATCATTTTAGTAACAGGAACCAATGGCAAGACATCTACAAGCAATCTAATTGCTTCCATGTTTGAAACGGCTCATAAACAAGTGGTTACCAATCGTAAAGGTGATAATATGCGTGCCGGTATTACGACTTGTTTGTTGAAAGCGGCAAGTCTATCTGGTGTAGTGCCTGCCGATTATATCGTATTAGAGGTTGACGAATTAAATATCCCTTATATTATTAAAAGTCTGCCTGTCACCGCATTAGTGGTAACTAATTTCTTTCGTGATCAATTGGATAGGGCAAGGGAGATGGAGCAATTAATCCAAAAAGTAGAAGAAGCAATCCATGATTTTGATGGTACCTTGATCTTGAATGCCAATGATCCCAATGTTGTTCGTTTAAAAGATGCTGCTGTGCAAGCAGATGCACGATACTTTGCCATGGAGCGATGTGAGGAAAGCAAAACCGTTAACAAAGAGGCAAGTGAAGGTAAATTCTGTCCACGTTGTGGTGGTAAGCTGATTTATGACTTTTACCAGTATTCTCATATCGGTGAATACCATTGTGAGAATAAGGACTATGAAACACCTGCTACAGATGTCATAGGTAGCGTGAAAAGCATTCGTGATCGCCAATTCACTTGGAAAGATATGGAATTTCATGCACCACAAGGTGGTTTATATACCATGTACAATTGTATGGCTGTTTTATGCGTGGCAGATTTCTTCCACATTGATATGCAGTATGCAGCTAAAACGTTTGAAACCATGGATGTTCCTGACGGGCGTAATGAAGAATTTAACTTTCATGGTCAAAAATGTGTATTGAATCTTGTGAAAAATCCTACAGGTGCCAATGAAGTCATGAAAGTCATAGAAGAAGATCAGGATGATAAAACAGTTTTACTGGTATTAAATGATCATGCGCAGGATGGCACCGATGTATCCTGGATTTATGATACATTTTTTGAAAAATTAGTAAACGAAAAAACCGTTCATATCATCTGCAGCGGTACACGTTGTTACGATATGGCATTAAGATTAAAGTATGCAGGTTATAAAGAACGCATTGAAGTGGAAGAAAATCTGGAAAAGGCAGTCGCAAGTCTAAAGAATGCAGATACCACTATGTATGCCATTGCTACGTATACGGCCTTGCAGCCGGTTCGCAAGCTGCTAAGGAGGAATGAAAAATGAAATTAAAGGTATGCTGGATGTATCACGATATCATGGATCTTTATGGAGATAAAGGGAATATGATGGTACTTACGAAACGTTGTAAAGATCGCGGTATCGATATTGAGATTGACACTTGTGCCATTGGTGAAAAGAAAGATTTAAGCAAATTTCATCTGATGTTTCTAGGTGGGGGAGCAGATAAAGAACAGCATATGCTGATTGATGATTTACTTGCCCGTAAAAATAACATTCAAAAAGCTATGGATAGCAATACTTTCATTTTCCTTGTATGTGGTGGATATCAGTTATTTGGTCAGTATTATATCGATGCCAATAATGAAAAAATTGAAGGTTTGAAATTCTTCGATTATTATACTGAAAGCGGCGATAATGGAAAACGTTGTATTGGCAATATTGCTATTCAGTGTAATTTAGATGGTGAAGAATTCATGGCAGTCGGCTTTGAAAACCATGGTGGGCAAACGAGAAATATAGCAACTCCATTTGGCAAAGTCATAGCTGGCTATGGAAACAATTTTGAAGATAAAATAGAGGGTTTCTATAACGGTAAGGTGCTTGGTACATATATGCATGGCCCTTTATTTCCTAAAAACCCCAAAATTGCTGATTTTGTAATTTATAAGAGCTTAACAAAAGAATATCCGGATTTGAAGTTTTCAGACCTATTGCCATTGGATGATTCTTTAGAAAATAAAGCGAAAAATCAAATGTTAAAACGACTACACGCTATTTAAGAGCATAAGAACATTTGATCAGGGTGATGAATATCATCCTTTTTTTATTACGATATTTATTTGTTAATTATTTCACATATTGTATAGGGTACAAGAGGTGAGAATGATAATAAGATAATTATATTTATTATAAAACGGGCCATTGAAATACGATATGTTCTTTGAAAGAATTATAGCAGGATGCAACAAACGAATTATAAACATATAAACTTGGCATTGAATTTATGTGTTAATAATATGTCTATAATTATATTATTGTTTGACAAATAAATTGCAGATGATGAATTTATCATGTACATACTATGATGTAGTTTAAAACACCTAATCACATGTAGGAATAATGCTATGAATCGCCTTAATAAGCACACATAGCAATCAGAGGTAGTATACTATCCGATTTTATGCAACAAGCAAAGCATAGATACGTTTAGCATGCTTTCGTTGCAAATTAGAGCGTGCTAAAAATAAAGAATATATGAAGAAAGTCAATAGAAGCAAGATACATGAAATAGATAATGTAATATATCATAAGGAATACTACTTGCTATAGGAATTAATAGCTATTTATATGACAAAAATATAATATAAGAAAGTAATGTGTAAAGGATCAACAAACGAAATGCTGGAAGAAACAATATCATATGAAGTGTGTATATAGTAATAATTAAGAGCTAAGTATTACTAATTGTTTTATAAACCTTATATTTTTATATTATTTAACAACATAATACACATTATGCGAAGTAATATGTATAGCTCAAGATACCTACATTCTTTTTAATTACTACTACATCTCTATTAGGATAAATATAATTAGAATAAAATTCAAGGAATAAACAAAAAACGAATTCGTAATACTTATAATCGCTTATGCTTATTATAAGAGCACAGGTAGTACACAAAACAATTTAATAAGTTAAAAGTAATATAAGTAACTATAACATGAATCAACTAACCTACTCTACTGTGAAATAAAAAGGGGTATTCTATTGATAAAGAACATCCCTTTTATTAAACATTGTTATTTTACAGCATCCTTCAGAGCTTTAGCAGCTTTAAATTTAGGAGCTTTTGATGCAGCGATTGGTAATGGTTCTTTTGTAGCAGGATTGATACCCATACGAGCTGGACGCTCAGCTACTTCGAATTTACCGAATCCAGATAAATCAACTTTTCCGCCGTCTGCCAGTGTTTTTGTAATTTCTTCAAATACTGTATCAACAGCAACTGTTGCATCTTTTTTTGTCATTTCCAGCTTTTCAGCTACGACTTCAACCAATGCTTTTTTATTTAAGATTTCACTCATGTCTAATTACCTCCAACATAGATATATGATACCATTTGAAGGCTTTTTTTTCAATATATTTCGTTAATTATTCAAATAAAGTTATAACTAATTATATCGTTATAACACGATAGCAATCACATTTCCTTTTCCTTTATTAACGAGTTTTGTCAAGATATCTTGAAGCCTAGCTCTTGCTGCTTCCGGTATCATTGAAAGTTTTGCATTCAATCCATCGCGAATTAGATCGGAAAGCTTTCTACCAAAAATATCACTATCCCAGATAGTTTCATCATTCTTACCTTCATCACGAAGTAAATAGCGAATTAGCTCCTCACTTTGTTCCTTTGAACCAATGATTGGCTCAAAAGTGCTTTCAACATCCACTTTGATCATATGGATGCTTGGAGCGACAGCTTTTAGCTTCACACCATAGCGGCTCCCCTGCTTAACAATTTCTGGTTTACTTAAAGCGATATCCTGTAAGGATGCACTAGCAAAACCATATCCTGTTTGTTTAACCATTTTCAGGGCACTGCTTACAGCATCATATTCCCTTTTTGCTTTACTATAGTCTTGCATTAGGGATATAAGCTCCGCTTTATCTTTAATATCCTTACCAATAATCTCTTTTAGTATTTCATTGTACAAACCAGATTTTATAGTGATATCAACATTCACTATTCCCTGCCCAGTATCAATGGTCGCAATATTGCTTGATTCAATATTATCATTCGTATCTAATATGTCCGTGATACTCTCTACTTCACGTAGCTTTTCGACACTGGACATGCTTTCTTCTATGGTATCCTGAAAACTTTTTTTCAACCAATGTTCATCATTCAACACAGCAATCCATTGCGGCATATTTATATTAATTTCCGATACAGGAAATTCATAAAGAGCTTCTCTTAAAATATACTGAATGTCCGCTTCACTCATATGATTCACAGCAACGGCTAATACTGGAACTTGATATTTCTCTTGTAGTTTTTCAACAACAGCTTTACATGTTGGAGAAGCTGTGTCTACACTATTTACAATAACAATAAATGGCTTTCCAATAGCTTGCAGTTCCTCAATGACTTCAGCCTCTGCTTCTATATAAGCCTCTCTGGATAAATCAGATATCGTTCCATCTGTTGTAATTACAATGCCAATGGTAGAATGATCTTGAATTACTTTTTGCGTTCCTGTCTTAGCAGCTTCGTTAAACGGTACTGGTTCATCATTCCATGGTGTTCTTACCATACGAATGCCATCTTCATCCTTATATCCTTTTGCTTCTGGTATAACATAGCCAACACAGTCGACAAGACGTACATTAACCGTAAAACCATCATCAAATTCAATTGTAGCGGCATTGTTTGGAACGAATTTTGGCTCTGTGGTCATGATCGTCTTTCCAACACCAGCTTGTGGCAGTTCATCGATCATTCGGGCTTTTTCATATTCATCATGTACGTATGGAATGACGGCTTTTTCCATAAATTCTTTGATAAACGTTGATTTACCAACGCGTACAGGACCGACGATTCCTAAGTATATATCACCACCGCATCGCTGAGCTATATTTTTTAAAATCTCTGTGGTATCCATAGTTTGTCCTCCCTTAGTCATTCTAAACTTATGATAAAGACACTGGGTTTATGCCTAATCAAAGAAAGAACATTGAAAAAGAACCTATTGAAAGGTTCTTAATGTAGTTGAGCCAATAACTCCATAACACATTGTTCTAAATCTTCATTACATACACCGCAAACGGTTCCTGCACCCGTCTTATCTTGTACTTCTTGAACTGTTCTAGCACCTTCATCAATGGCCTGGCGTATATCTTTTACAGATACGCTCATACAGGTACAAATAATATCTTCATCCTTCATGATAATTACCTCCTGTAGTTATTATTGTGCGAACAATAGAAAAAATACCTTTTTAGGTATTTTTATTCCATATTGCCAAATTCACTTAACGATAGCGATTTATTTTGTTCCGTTGCCCATTTTATTCCCCAATTATTCATGAATAGTAAAAGATTTTTACCTTTCAGATCTTTTAGTCGTTTTGTATCACTCGTAAGATTTAACGTATGTGGATCTAATGTTTGATCATCAATCCAGCGAACACACTGATAAGGAAGAATCTCTAATTTAATCTCAACATTATATTCACTTTGTAAACGTTGTTCTAATACATCAAATTGTAGAACACCAACACCGCCTACGATGATTTCTTCCATCCCGGTATCGATTTGTTGGAACACTTGAATTGCTCCTTCTTGTGCAATTTGCGTAATGCCTTTTGTGAATTGCTTACGTTTCATTGTATCTTTTTGCGTAACACGAGCAAAGTGTTCTGGAGCGAAAGTTGGGATTTTTTTAAACTCAAATTTATAAGATGCATCACAAAGAGTATCACCGATAGCGAAGATACCTGGATCAAAGACACCAATCACATCACCAGCATATGCCTCTTCTACAATTTCGCGGTCTTGTGCCATGAATTGCTGTGGTTGTGCAAGACGGATTTTTTTACCTTGTTGGACATGCAAGACTTCCATTCCCTTTTCAAATTTACCACTACAAATACGCATAAATGCAATACGATCACGATGTGCTTTATTCATATTTGCTTGGATCTTAAATACAAATGCTGAAAAATGTTCATCAAAAGGATCAATTTCGCCTACACTGGCTTCTCTTGGTAAAGGACTGGTGGTCATATTTAAAAAGTGTGATAAGAAAGGTTCAACACCAAAGTTAGTCAAGGCGCTTCCAAAAAATACGGGAGTCAATTCACCTTTTGCAATCGCTGCTTCATCAAATTCAGTACTGGCGATATCTAGCAATTCACTATCTTCACGTAACTGTTCAAAAAAATGATCACCAAGAATGCTGCGGAAGGTATCATCTTCAAGAGACCCTTCTGTTACTTCAGCAGCTTTCATTCCATGATCGCCGCCATGAAACGCGATAATTCTTTTATGATCACGTTCATATACACCTTTGAATTCTTTGCCAGAACCAATTGGCCAATTCATTGCATAAGTAGAAATGCCTAATTCGGCTTCGATATGCTCTAATAGCTTAAATGGATCCATTGCCGCCCTATCCATCTTGTTAATAAAGGTAAAAATAGGGATTTTACGTAACAAGCAAACCTTGAATAATTTTTTTGTCTGTGCCTCAACACCTTTTGAAGCATCAATAACCATAACAGCAGAATCAGCTGCCATTAAGGTACGATATGTATCTTCAGAGAAATCCTGATGGCCTGGCGTATCTAGAATATTAATACAGAAATCATTATATTCAAACTGTAAAACAGAACTTGTTACAGAAATACCTCTTTGTTTTTCTATTTCCATCCAGTCAGAGACTGCATGTTTATTTGCTTTTTTTCCTTTTACACTTCCGGCTTGTAAGATAGCACCACCATATAATAATAATTTTTCAGTCAGTGTGGTCTTACCAGCATCCGGATGAGAAATGATTGCGAAGGTTCTTCGCCGCTTTATTTCATTGACATAATCTGCCATATTATTTCCTCCTGACTACAATGCGTTACTTATTATAGCATGATTTTGAAAAGAAAATCCACAGATGATGAAAAAAAAGGCAGTTTTCATAAACCACCTTTACATTTCCTCTTTTAAATCACGTAGCATAAGCTCTTGTGCGCTATCTTTCGGTTTTTTACCCTCATATAGCACCTTATATATCTCATTAATAATCGGCATCTCAATGCCGCGTTTCTGGGCTACTTCATGAACAACTTTTGCAGTACGCACACCTTCTACTGTCTTTTTATTATTTTTCCAAAAATAATCAGCTGAATTATGGATACCTATTTCATAACCGGCTTGAAAGTTACGAGAGTGTTTACTTGTACAAGTAACTATTAAATCTCCTATTCCCGTAAGTCCCATGAAAGTTTCTTGTTTACCGCCCATGGCCACACCATAGCGGATCATCTCTGTCAGTCCTCTGGTAATCAAAGCGGCTTTTGTATTATCGCCATAACCGACACCACTTAACACACCACTTGCTACTGCGATGGCGTTCTTTAAAGCAACGCCAATTTCACTGCCGATTTCATCGTGGCCACGGTAAACACGCAAATAGTCATTTGAAAATAGTTTTTGGATGCAAATAGCATCTTCTTTATTTTGTGATACTGCACAAATAGTTGTCAACATTCGCAAGACAACTTCTTCGGCATGACTAGGCCCAATTAAGGATACAACGCTTGATAAATGTGTCATAGCATGACGAATCACCTCTGACATACGCTCATTTGTTTCTGGATGAAATCCTTTTGCTGTATTTACGATGATAACAGATTTCTCTAATAAAGTATCAATCTTACGACACATTTCCTCAACCGCAATCGTAGGTACACTGAGAACGATTACATCTGCGTCCTTAACAATCGTCAAATCCGTTGTTGCATGCAAATTGGGATGCAAAACGACACCAGGAAAAAAACGACTGTTTTGATGATGCAGTTCAACATCCTCCACTTCATTTTTATTTTTGCCCCATAAAGTCACATGAACTTTATTATCACATAATACTTGTGCTAATGCAGTTCCCCAGCTACCGCTGCCGATAACTACACATTTCATATGATCACCTGTTTCTTTCTCTTGCTAAGATACGTAATGTTGTTCCTTGAAAGCCAAAGGCTTCACGTAAGCTATTTTCTAGGAAACGTTTATAGCTAAAATGCAGTAATTCTGGATCATTTACGAATAAAACAATCGTTGGCGGTGCTACAGCCACCTGCGACGCATAATAAATTTTCAAGCGTTTCCCTTTATGGGTCGGTGGTGGGGTCATTAATTGTGCATCCATTAAAACTTCATTTAACACATTTGTTTGTATGCGTAAAACGGAAGCATCATGTACATCGTCAATCATCGGCAGAATTGTCTGGATGCGTTGTTTTTTTAATGCAGAGACAAACAGAATTGGTGCATAGGATAAGTATTGAAACTGTGTCCGTATTTCTTTCTCAATACGATTCATCGTTTTTTCATCTTTTTCTACAGCATCCCATTTATTATATACGATGATAACCCCTTTTCCCGCTTCATGTGCAAAGCCAGCAACATGTTTGTCTTGATCACGAATTCCACTTTCTCCATCAATGACAACTAACACCACATCGCTTCGTTCTATAGCGCTCATGGCACGCAATACGGAATATTTTTCAATATTCTCATACACCTTGCCGCGTTTACGAATACCTGCAGTATCGATTACTACATATTCCTTACCTTCACGTTTAAAAGGTGTATCGATTGCATCTCTTGTTGTCCCTTCAATATTGGATACGATAACACGTTCTTGATTTAAAAGAGCATTTACCAACGAACTCTTTCCAACATTTGGTCGTCCAATGACGCAGAAACGCGTCATTCCATCATAATCCTTCTGTATCTTATCTGGGAAGCTGTTTACAATTGCATCCAAGATATCACCAATTCCAATGCCATGTGCACCAGAAACTGCGATTGGATCACTGAGCCCTAAATTGTAAAACTCATAGATGCTGTCACTTTGGGCAAAATCATCTACTTTATTTACTGCAAGGATAACTTTTTTTTGTGAACGCTGTAATAGACGTGCAATATATTCATCATCGTTGGTAATACCTTCTTTTCCATTGACAACAAATAAAATCGTATCTGCTTCATCTATGGCAATTTCTACTTGCATATTAATCTCTTCACGAAACGGTTGATCGGCTAGTTGTATACCGCCAGTATCAATTACCCGAAATTCTTTTGTCAACCATTCTGCTTTACCATATATTCTATCACGTGTAACACCTGGTGTGTCCTCTACTATACTTTTTCTTTCACCAATTATTCGATTAAAAATCGTGGATTTTCCGACGTTCGGTCGTCCCACGATCGCTACGATACCACTAATCATATGCATGTTTGACCATCACAGTCAAACGCCACCTCCATTCACAGTTTTTCTTTCATCAGCTTATGTATTGCTGAAACAACTTCTTCAATCGTCATATCGGAAGTATCAAGTTCAATAGCATCTTTCGCTTTGCAAAGCGGTGATGTTTTGCGATTCATATCTTGATAATCACGTTGTTCAATATCTTTGAATATCACATCGTAATCTGCCTCAATATGCTTCTCTAAATATTCTTTGTAACGACGTTTTGCGCGTGCATTCACACTTGCTACCATATAGATTTTTAATTCGGCATCCGGCAATACGATGGTTCCTATATCACGCCCATCCATGATATATCCCTTATCCTTTGCCATTTCCTGTTGCAATCTTACAAGGTGTTTTCGTACTTTAGGAAATGCTGAAACTTTACTTGCTACCATTGAAATTTCATTTTGACGTATTTCTTTAGATACATCTTGATCATTGATATAAACATTGCCATCCGCATCAAAACTAATCTGCATATATTCCATCATATGCACTAACGCTTCTTCATCATCGATATTAATTTTTTGCTGTAATGCATAATAGCCGACACAGCGATACATCGCTCCTGTATCTAGATGAGCATAGCCTAATTCTTTGGCTAGGATTTTCGCAATTGTACTTTTGCCGGCAGCACTAGGTCCATCAATTGCAATATTTATTTTCATAAATTAAAACCTCCAGCTTTCCAAATGGAATATCCAATAAATCCTATAACAACTAATAAAACAAGGATAAGAAAACATAAGACAAAGTTTAATAACTTATTCGTTTTCTCGACTCCATCACTTAAATCTGTTAATTCTTCTTCATATTCATCCATCTGAACACGTAACTGCTGTGTTTCTTCGATGAGTTTCTTATGATAGGTGTTATCTGGCTGTACATCGTCAATCTCCTGTACATCCTCTTCTTCAACATCTTCATAAACAGGAGTTATAATTTTTTTAACTGGTTCTGTAATTATCTGCTGCGTTTGCGAAACATCAGGTATTGCTTCATCATTCGTTTCCTCAGTTTCAAGGGCTTCTTCCTCCTGAATATCAGAGATTAGTGTTTCCATCGTCTCCGTAGTTTCAGGCGGAGCAACTGTTTCTTGCACATCTTCTGCTATTGAATCTTCGTGTAATAAATTTTTCACTTCTTGTGCAATTTCTTCTTTGCTTAATACAGTTTTCGGACTTTCCTGGACCATTTCTGGCACTTCATCTTTTATTTCTTGTATGTAGCGTGTACGTTTGGCCCGATTGGCGGCATTTAATTGATATAAAATATCAACTTCGGTATCTTCACTTTCACGATTGCCTTTGCGAATATTATAATCACGAACCTCTTTGATGAAATCATCAAGATACTCATTAGTAAAAGTATCATTCAGATTTTCCTTGTTTGTTTCTGCCTGATCGTCAAATGCTTTTGCTCGTTTCGGCGTTTCCTCTTCTTCTTTGATCTCCACTTTTTTGAAAACAGAGGAATCAAAAGACTTCAATAAGTTTTCAGAAGCTGCAAGTGATTCATCCTGAACGGTAGCATCTATATTATTATCCATTTCGATAGATTTTCTTAGATCTTCATATTTTTTGACCCGTGATAATTTTTCCATACGAGTTACCTCCCAATCTAACTTTTATTATATCAAAAATATAGGGTCTTGAATACTTTTATTGGGAAGTTTTTGTGAAGATTCACAAAAAGAAAAGCCGCATCACGCAGCTTTTTCCTTATTTTGCACGTCCTGAGTATTTACCGTCTGCTGTTGAAACAAGGATCATTTCATCTTGTGAAATGAATAATGGAACTTTAATTTCCAATCCTGATTCCAATACGGCATTTTTGCTTGCCGATGTAGCAGTATCACCTTTTACTGCTGGTTCACATTCAACAACCTGCAGAGCTACTTTATCTGGTAAAATAACACCGAGAATTTCTCCTTCAAACATAGAAATATTCACGTTATCATTTGGTTTCATAAAATTTAATTCCCATTTCAAATGTTCCTTAGGAATCTCAATTTGTTCATAAGTTTCATTGTCCATGAAAACCAAAGCATCCTCTGCATCATACAAATACTGCATTTCTTTCTTTTCGATGTGTGCAGGCGTAATCTTATCTCCTCCACCCCAAGACAATTCAACATTTGCACCTGTTCTCAGGTTTCTTACTTTCGCTTTTACAACCATAGCACTACGTGCAGTTTTATTCTGACTCTGTTCCAGCACAACAAAAATTTCACCGTCCTGCTGTATTGTCATACCAGGTTTTAAATCATTAGAACTGATCATAATCTTTTCACCTTTCCTTACTTATCCTATTCTATTTTAATATATTTATCGTATTTGTCAATTTTTTTTATACAAAAACACCGATTACATAAGACTTTTAAAGCGAATATCATCAATATAGACAAGTAAGGATATGAAGCTCATCAGATATAGATAAGCATACGTGTGCAAACTCATCGAGATATTAAGAAAACTTAGAAGAGCAGCCGAAACAATCGTAAAAAGCAAAGTGCATAAAAAATCCTTAGCTTCTAACGCTTTACAATTTGCTGTTTTGTAAACACCTTTTAAAAGAAAGAGGTAAATAAGAAACCAAGGAAGTAAAACAAAAAACCGTGTATTGATAAACATTAAAACATCACCTAATAACAGAAATAAAACAAAACAAATCATACTACATAGCACATTCATCATTATCACCTAGCATCAGTTTACCCTTTTCTAGGTTTCATATGCAAAAGATACAATGCTATGACATTGTTCATCTAAATAAATGTGCATAGTTTCATTGAGACAATCTCCATTTACATATACATCTGTATCTTCCCAACGAAATTGTAATGTACAATTTGCATATGTTTTATGAAAATAGTAAGGCTTGTTTTCCACTTCCTTATCGTCTTCCTTTGCCGAATGCGATGTATCCTGTTTCTCTTCCTTCCTTTCTATCACCTCCTTATCATGTTCATTATTGGCATACTCATTCTTTAACTGTTTTTGTACGGTATGTAGAATAAACACATCTATAAGATCTTCTGATTTTCGAAGTTGGGTATACGTAACCAAACGCATCATAAATAAAGAAATACACAATAAGATGGAAGAAAGCACCCATAAGCCATATAAACTGGCAAATCCATGATCATTTGCAGCCAAGTATGACATCTTTTTCATAATGGCCTCGTTTTAAGAGCAGATGCAGGCAGCTATTATCTTCATAGAAAACAGCATTGTCAACATGTTCTAAATATATTTCGTAACCGGGTGTCTTCACAATTCGCATACGATCATAAAACAACTGAATTTCCTCATCCCCTCGTTGCAAAATCACTTTTTGATTTTGCATAAGATACTCACTAGACATAGCAGTGATTTGACGCAATTGATGGATTGCTATACGATCATCAGTGAATCGCTCATCTCTTAACAATTGTTTAACGATTGATAGACAAGGTGGTAACAATGCAATTGCAAAGGAAATGATCAAAAGGGCTAAGAGCATTTCAATTAAAGTAAAACCATGATTATTTTGCATAGATTTCCCTTACCTTTTCATTATTTAGCTCTTGATCACTGGCATACCAAGAAGTAACTGTCATACAGCAATTGATCAATAGCAAACAACAAAGCGAGCAAAGCAAAAGTAAGATCAAGGCGTCCATCAACAAAAATCCTTTTTCATCGTACGTCAATAGCGCCGCTGCCGAGTTGCAACACGATGGTTTTTTTCTTATTTTGTAGCGAGCAAGTGATTGTTTGGGCTTGTGAAATGGTTCCTTGTTTAGTGTAATGAAACGCTTTTCCCTCACAGTACATATTGTCATATACAAAAAACTCCTCTCCCGCTTGTACACCATCTGTTTGAAATTGGATGTACATGCTTTTTTTAGTAAACATGGCCTTCATCTGTGCTTGTAATAAAAAGGAATGAAACTTCTCCGTTTCACAGGTGAATGCCAATTGCCGCGATGGCTTTAAAAATGGAAAAATAGCCATGATCAGCAGTAAAATACTTATTGTTACTAACATTTCTACTAAGGTAAAGCCTTTCTCATTTTGCATAAGCTTGTCCATTGGAAAGATAGATCGTATCACCATTAGGGCAACGCTTTTGTGTGGTTTTTAAATATCCCTTTTGAATCAATGAATCGACACTTGTCGGCGTTGTCAGATTATCTACTTCGTACAATAAGATCTGTGCATTTACAACTTCAATTAAAGCCTCACATCCTTTTTTGCGAATGATTTTTTCCTTTTGTTGAATATTCGGCAATGTCAATAAAAAGACAAGAGCAATGATGGAAAGAACGATCATCATCTCTAAGATCGTAAAGCCTTTTTCGTTTTTCATAATGTAAATCCTCCTTATATCGTTTCCAGCATTTGCAAAGGCAACATTAAAATTTGAAAGACTAAGATGACAAGCACAGCGACAAATCCATAGGCAATTCCTTGTAAGAGATAACTACATTTCTTAAGCAAATGATTCCAATACTGTTCTTGTTGTATCAGATAAAGCTGCATAGGTTTATCACTTTCTTGTGTCAACATACGCATTTGTAAACAACGATACAGCTGTTTAGATAGTAACCTCTCTGTTTCCAAAACATGTAAGAATGCTTCTCCTTGTTCTAATCGTTTTTGCATACGTTTTGCCATTTCACACATCCATGAAATCGGAACTTCTTGCAAGAACTGAAGTGCATGCATCGTCGCGATTCCACATGTATCTAATTCCTTTATATATCCAGCAAATAGATAGGAACAATAGCAACGGATCACTTCGCTTTTTTTTGCTGCAGTGTATAGAAATCGGCCACGAATCTTAGCATGTGAAGCTAAATATAAAAAAGCAAGCAAAGCCATGATTACACATATGAAAAAGCCCATACTGCATATTTGTAAAATATGTAACAGTATTTGCGTAAGGGAGAATGCTTCCTCCATCGCAAAGCTTTCTAACATTTGGGGTATGATGGCACTTGTGAAAAGTTGTAGCATAGCAAAAGAAAGAAAGAGGATAAGCATAGGATAGGCACTTTGTCGCAGGAATTTTTTCTTAAGCCCTTCCTCAAAGTCTGTCATACGTAAAGCCTCTTCCATAGCAACAGGAAGTGAACTCATACGATAAAAAAAAGTAAAATGACGAATCCAAGGGCGATTATCTTCTTGCAAAATTGTAGAAAATTCTTCCCCTGCTTGCAGTTTATCATTTAGCCATGTAACGTCCCCTGGTAAAAAAGCTATTGCATCCTGTAATGAACACCCACTTTTTAAAAGTTCCATTAACATAGTAAATGATTCTTTATCGAAAGAGAAAGTCTTCTTGTGCTTCTTCTTGAATCGTACCTGCCCGAATTGCGCTCGCAATTTGCATTTCCATATTTTCATGCGTTGAAGGCAGTTCACCTTGCTTGAAATAAGTGATAATTTCATTCTGATCCAATACTTCATAGATACAAACCCTTCCTTTCCCTTTTCGTCGATGAAACAAACGCTGCGATGTAATACCTGTCAATGTCTGCCGCAAATCTTCTTTGCTCAAACCAAATTCATGCAAGCGATAGATCACCTCCAGACAACTTTTTGCATGAACACTTGTAAAAATCAGATGACCGCTCAATGCGCTACGCATCAGCATCCGGGCGCTCATCGGATCTCGTATTTCGCCAATCATTATGACATCCGGATCATGTCTAAGCAGTTCCTTAATCCCTTCTTCATAAGAAAAATGATGTTGTTCATTAATTTGAAGTTGCAGATAAGAGTCATCAACAATTTCAATAGGATCTTCTAAAGAAACAACGCGTTGTTTTCCACCTTTTGCAATATATTGCATCATGGCATGCAGAGTTGTTGTCTTGCCGCTACCAGTTGGCCCACTTAATACGATCAAACCGTTTCTAGCCTGACACCATGAGTGAAAAATCTGTTGTTGTTTTTTATCATAACTCAAAGTTTCCAGACAAATGCCTGTATGATTATTCAATATGCGAAGCACAGCCGTCTGCTTTTGCAACGTGGATAACAATGCAAAGCGAAATTGCAGGCATTCCCCTTGAAATTCATATTGAAAATTTCCACTTTGCGCCGTCTGCCCTAACCCAAGATCTAAATGCGCTATATATTTCAAGTAGTTAAACAAGCTCTTATCAGCCGCAGCACTATATATTGGCAAGACACCATCTTCACAGCGCATAGTAACTGATAATCCTTGTGTTGTACTAACAAAATGAATGTCTGTCGCTTGTTTTTGCAGCGCTATATGCAATATAGCATCCAGTTTCTCTTTCAACCCTATCGCCTCCTCACCTTTATATACGTTTTAAAATTAGAAAAAACGTAATTTCCATGAATTTTCTTCTTTTTTTATTAACCAACTGATAAAACAAAAAAAACAGTCAAATTGACTGTTCACATAGCTTAGCAATCCGATTGATATCTTTGAAAATTTCATAAAAATACTTATTAAATAAAATCACATTTTACTAGCTACATAGCGTGCATCACTTGCATACATGATCGCTGTTTCCTTGGTAATCTTATCTTGCTTGTAAGCTTCAATAATAGCATCATCCATGGCAATCATACCACTGGCGCGATTTGCCGTTATCGTATTTTGCATCTGATGTGTCTTTCCTTCTCGAATCAGATTGCGAATGGCTTGATTGCATAGCATGATTTCAAACACGGGTAACATCTTACCATCTTTCCCTGGCAACAATTGCTGAGAAACCACACCATTCAACACCATGGATAGCTGTACGCGAATCTGCTGTTGTTGTGTTGCTGGAAAAACATCAATCATGCGATCAATTGTATTAGCAGCGCCAATCGTATGTAATGACGAAAACACCAAATGACCGGTTTCAGCCGCTGTTACAGATATTTCAATCGTTTCTAAATCCCGCATTTCTCCAACTAAGATGACTTCAGGTGCTTCTCTAAGAGCCGCTCTTAAAGCTGATACATAATCCTTGGTATCATGATAAACTTCTCTTTGTGAAACAATGCTTTGCTTGTGGGTATGCAAATATTCTATCGGATCTTCAATTGTTATGATATGAGAATTACGTGAATTATTAATTTGATCAATGATACAAGCCAGTGTCGTCGATTTTCCACTGCCCGCAGGTCCACTTACCAGTACCATCCCTTTCATTTGTTTTGCCAAGTCAATTACGATAGAAGGAATATGCATGATTTTAGGATCTGGTAATAAAAAACTAACGATACGTAAGACAGCTGCAAAGGAATTGCGTTGACGATAAGCATTGACACGAAAACGTCCAACTTGAGGTATGGAAAAAGAAAAGTCATCATCACCATTATGTATAAAATCTTCAATATCATCCTTTTTGGCAATCGTATAAATATCACGAATCATTTGTTCGGTATCTTGAGGCATAAGCCTTTTATCATCATATGGCTCAATCTTGCCATCTATTTTAATAGCGCAAGGAGAACCAGCGACAATAAACACATCCGAAGCTTTGCGTTTAACTACATCTTCTAACAATGCTTTAATTTCCATTTTCATCACCCTTATCTATCATCTGGCAGGTTTGTATAACAATCTCATCATTTTGTTTATGAAAAAGCAACTGCAACGCTGTTCCATTATTCATATCTTCCTCTATTATATAGAGATTTTCCTTTTTTGTATAATCTATTTTCATCTTTTTTAACTGTTCATCCAAATGGTTAGGTTCTAGTTGTCTATAGATATCCATAAGATTAGCCTTAGTTTCATAGTAATCTGTTGTAAATTCCATCTGGCGAATGGTTGAAACATAATAACTATTTGCTCTCACATATGTTAAAATAGCCAACATCAGCATAACTAAAATAACAAATAAAGCAAATAATGTTGGTATACCTAGTCCAAGAGGCAGTATATGATTCTTATTCGTACGCATGATAAATTTCTCCTAAAACAAAAGGTATCTCACATAAGATGACATCTTCATGCCATAACTGTATCTTGCCAGATGATAAAGCTTTATCGTTAAATATGATTTTCATATTGCCTTTTTGATAGTTCAATTCATCTTTTTTAATACTATCAAATCGCTGTTCAAAAGGCACATCAGATGCTATTTGCAATTCTTCAATAATACTTTGTGCTTGTAATAAATCATGTTGTAAGGTAATGGCCGTTGCTTCTTTTTCTTTTGCCTTTAGTAAGAAACCTGCACAGATAGTAGCTGCTAAAGCAAAGAAAAACAAAATGATGACAAATTCCATTAAAAAGGAAAAGGATCGTTGCGTGTGTTTCATTCTATCCCGCCTTTCCATACAGATATATACTTAACTGTTCTTTTTTACCATCTTTCTCAACTGTAAAAAGGAGACAATCTTGCTTCTCAATTATTGTAAAAGCATCTACTTGAAACAGCTTAGTTCCTTCTTCAAAGGTAGGTTGATAACTGGAAACAGCCGTAATTTCTTTGATATAGCCATCCTGATAATACAAATAGGTTACTGTCTCTTTTTCTTTAATCTGTAAACAGGTAATAGGTTTTGTCACATAAGCAATTTGTCCCCGTGCACTGGCATGTTTCAATTTTGTATGCACATAAGCAAGCGGAAGACTAACATCTTCTTGCGATTGGATTGTTTCATTCAGACGGCGATAAGCAAATATTTCCGTAGATAATAAAGAAAAGGAGCCTGCCGCAAATAGTAGCAGTAACAATAACGAAACTAACAAATACAGATTATGATGCGTTTTCATAAATTCGCCCCTTTTTATAAACATCGATATGCGGAGCAATATTTGCTCCTTCATAATGATAATTAACACGATATTCTTCTTCATCTATCAATAAACCATAATGTTCTTTTAAATAAGCAATTGATGTAGGGTATCTTCCTTCTATGCTATAACATTTTAAAGTTAATTTCTGAATGGTTTCCGTAATTTGTTGTTGTTCATTTCTTTTGTTGAAAGAAGCAGCTGATTGAAAACCAAACACAAATAACAATAAGATACCAAGAAATAGCAGTCCATGTAGTGTTTTTTGCATGTTACACCTCTATAGTGAAGAGAGAATACTCACCAGTGGTAACATGATAGATAATAAGACAACACCTATGATTACGGCTAATAACAATACGATGATTGGTTCAATCACATTAAGATAATGTTCAGTTTTATGTGATACTTCCTGTTGATATTCATCACTTAGCTGTTGCATGACCGCTTCCCCTTTTCCACTGGTAAAACCTATTTCAATTAAATTCAACGCAAGACCTTCATATAACTGTTCTTTGCGAATCACATCGCAAAAAGATTCACCTTCATTCATACCTTGAACACAAGCCTGCAACTTATTAATGATTTCGCAATTGGGAAGTAAAGAACATGCATATTGCATTGCTTCACGCAGATCAATGCCACTGCGCAAAAGCATAGCAAGTGCATACGTCAATTGCGCTAAAAGAGAAATATGACGAAGTTTTTTGAAAAAGGGGCTATGGAATAGAAATAAGGTTGCAGCATCTTCTTTTTGGCGTTTTGCATACAATAAGAAAACAATAAGACCCGCTGTTAGCAACAACAAAAGCCCAAAGACAGCCATTGAAAAAATTCTTCCGAATTGCATAAACATAACTGCTTGTGTAGATAAATCACTTCCCAAAGAACGTAATACATCTTGAAATAGAGGTAATACTTTCCATGCAACCACACCTACTACACAAAGCATCATCAGCAGTAAGATCATAGGATAGCTCAAAGCCTGTCGCAATTGATTGCTCATTTCATCCATACGCTGATAATAATCAGCTAATGATAACATCACTTCATCTAAATTACCACTGATTTCCCCTATGGAAATCATATGGATCGTGAAATCATCAAATACCTCACAAGCAGCAAAAGCATCTGCCAATGTTGGCTGCTTTTCTCTTTCTTCATTTAACCGGCATACCAGTGTTTTCAATTCCTGCTCATCTAGCTGTTCAGCAATCAGATGAAGTCCCTGCTCCAAACCATAGCCTGCTTGAAGTATCAAACCAAACTGAAGAAACAACATATGACGGCTTTGCATATTTATATTCATATCCTTAACACCTCCTACTCGATTTAATAATAATAAACCGCATCATAAGATCCATCGTATTGAAACTTTTGCGCTGCAAAAGTTGGATCAATTCTAGTCCAAGTTTCCTCATCTACATAAATATCCGGATTGACCCATCCTTGTCCTTCTACATAAACTTCCACCCAAGCATGATATTCGATATCCGTATTTCCGCAAATCAAGCGTGCTGGAATATGGTTGATTCTCAACATTGCTGTCATCAAAGCAGCATAATCAAAACAAATCCCCCGCTTACGCTTCAGCACGTCTTTCAGATTTGGAATCATATATTTATTAGAAGCCTGCTTTGCTTTTGCATCATCATAAGTTATCGTTTGTGCAACTTTGTTGTAAATATCATGAATCCGTTTTAAATCATTATCCGCATCTTTTACGGTATCTAAAGCAAAGGAAATGATGTCATCACCTTTTTCATACCATGCAATTTGATTTGGATAACGAAAAGGTGATGTAGTTTCTTTTATATCGGCATGAAATTCAATCACATCTACGATGGCATACTGGTTTTGTTCCATATGTTGCAACACCTTAACGAGATAATTACCACTTCCCATTTGTAAAGGTAATGCCGTTGCTTCATCTTTGTGCAAATCGTAATTATATTTGGTTTCACCTTTCGCAATTTGAATTTTCACTTTTTTGTTATCTTTAAATTGCGCGTGAACATAAATATATCCATCATTGCATTGGGTATAGTCAATGATAGCTATTTTTGTTTTTAAAACATCCTTGCCCAGCTCTTTAGGATATAGGATTTGGTTTTCTGTAACAGCTGGAGATTTGGGATAGGATTCCATTGTCTCTTTGACCTTATCCTGTTGATTGGAGGAACAGCTTGTACAGAGTAATAAAAAAGCAATCAGCAAACAAATTTTTTTGTGCATAGCATATCCTCCTCACTTGTTATTCATTATACACCAAATCAAACCTTTACAAAACTAAAAGAATTGAAAAAGCCTGCTAGCATGCTGTTCATTCTCAATGGTAAAATTGTGTTTTAAACTAAGGAAGAAAAAAAACAGCAATAGCTGTTTAAAATTGCAGATAAGGATTCCATTGAAATTCATCCTTTAATGTCGTCCTAGGTCCATGACCAGGATATACCTTCAAATCGGGGTCCATGGTTTTAATGTATTTTAAAGACTGCATCATTTTAGTATTTGAACTTGTGGCTAAATCAGTCCGCCCGATACTACCTTGAAACAACACATCTCCACAAAATAAATGATCATCCCATAATAGCATACTACAGCCTTCGCTGTGACCTGGTGCATCAATGTATCGGAAAGTAAATTTACCAATCGTATGCTCACCAGGGGTTAGTACTTGTGCCTTTGTATGAACGATGATTGGATCTCCTATTGAAAAATTCAATTGCGGATCGGTAAGCAGCGGTATATCCAAATCATTCATATATAATGGACAATGGTATTTATTCACCAGCGTATCAACACCAGCAATATGGTCAAAATGGGCATGTGTCAAAACGATGCCATCCACAATACCGTTTCGTTTGTCGATTGCCTCTTGCAATCTTAATGATTTACTACCTGGATCGATTACCAAAACATGATCATCATTCCATAATAAATAGGTATTTACCTGAACCATACCTAATACAAATGTTTCAATTGATTTCATATGTCTTCACGAATAAAAAAGACCGTAGTCGGCCCTTCTTATTTTTTCTCCTTATGTAATGTTTTCTTGTTACAACGTGGGCAGAACTTCTGAATCTGCATACGTTCTGGATTTTTACGTTTATTACGTGTTCCAATGTAGTTTTCTTCGCCACATTCTGAACATTTGAAAGTGATTCTATCTCTCATGTTGTCCCTCCTCGTACTTTGCTTGAAAATTATATCATACAATATGCAAGAATGCTAATACTTTTTACGAAATTAGTCGTACTTTTTGAAATATTCTTTTAAAACCTTCGGTAAAATCTGTGTTGAACAGATACTTGCCTCCTGATTGCTAGAATCGGCAGCAGAGGTTGGTGCACTACACACAAAGGCAACTTCCGGATCATCATATGGAGCATAACCGATTTCACTTACATTTGTATAACGATATTCTTTATTGTTTTTATATTCTCTTACCTGTGCGGTACCTGTTTTAGCTGCTATACCTTTATCCATGGCATTTAACTCCACACCACAATGATTTCCAGTGATACAAGCGCGGAAACCTTGCTGTACGGTCTTTAGGTAATCCAAATTACCTGAAAGTTGCGAAAGTACCTTGGTTTTATTTTCATAAATCGTATAATTGCTGTTAACCTCACTTGCCGTATTCACCAACTTCGGCTGCACCTTTTTACCACCATTGGCAATCGTAGATACATATTGTCCCAACTGTATTGGCGAATAGGTATCATACTGTCCAATAGAATAGTCTAGTAAGTTACCAGCCGTCTGTGTATAGCCAATGATGCCTAACGCTTCATTAGGTACATCTAATCCTGTCTTTGTTCCTAAACCGAACATCGAATAATATTGACGCATCTTGGTTAATGTCTTGGCTGTTGCCTCATTGGAAATATTTAAGGGTTGCCCTGATACATAGGTGCCACCTGCTAACTTTATAATAGATTTCCACATATAGACATTACTTGAAACTTCCAATGCACGCACCGCATCTACAACACCCAAATTCATAAATGAACTTTTTTCTTCTCCGGCGATATTCATCGTCGTATCATATTCTGTACTAGTTACCGTTTGCACGCCTTCATTCAATATCATATATACCGTGGCACCTTTTGCGACAGAACCTACCTGATAGTTATTCAAATAGGTTCCACTGGCGAATTTCGTCATCGATCCATCTTTGTTTTTAACAGCTCCACTTAATGCATATATCTCTCCTGTATTTGGATTCATTAATAAAACAAAGGCCTGGTTAAATGCCTCACGGCCACTTGTACCAGCATATTGCTTAACAATACTGGTCATGATATCATCGACTTTTTTCTGTAATTCAATATCGACCGTCAAATGTAGATTATATCCTTTCTTTCCAGCACTAATCTCATTTAAAACCGCTGTACCATCCTTTTCAAAGGTTACTTCACTCACCTTAGGGGTACCACTCAATAACTGCTCATATTGCTTTTCTAAGCCACTGCTTCCTACACGGTCCGTTAAAGAATAGCCTAATGCTTCATAATATTCACGCTCTTCACTTGGAACACCTTGTTTGGTGGTAGTGACACTACCTAAGACATCACGTAATGTATCTTTATAAGGATATTCACGTTTCCAAGAACCAAAGTCCACATCAAAACCTCGATACTCATCCTTATGCTCCATCAAATAGGCAACATCTTCATTCGAAGCATCTTCAACAATGACCTTAATTGAATTACTAGGTGATTGATTCATTAACAGATATACACTAAATGCGTTTTTATCCTCTTCACTAGCTATTTCATCTACCATTTTTTCTGTAATACGTGAACGCACAAGTTTATCCTTATCACTAGCTTTTGTCAATGTAGCTAATTCTTCATCACTTAATAGATGATTCCCTGTACGATCTGCATTACCGTTTTCATCACGATATAAGAATAAATAGAGATCTTGCATGTCGCTTTTTGTAAATGTTTCATGCTTAATATGAAATTGTTTGGCAAATTTCTGAGCCAGTTCCCATTTTTCATTACTAGTTACATCCTTTGGCGGAAAATATGTAATGTTATGTGCAGATGCCGTTTTTACGACCAATTTGCCATTGCGGTCATATATTTCACCACGAGGTGTCTGAAACCGCTGTTGTTGAGAAGAATAATTCACCAACTTTGTTGTATAATCTTCATGATCACGCACTTGTATAAAGACCAAACGTATCGTTATTGTTGAAAATAATAAAATCACAATCATTGAAAAAATTAAAATACGTCGGTTTACAATTTTATAATAATCGTTTTGCGTCTGCAGAACATCAGAACTACGGCGTAATTTCTTATGATCCAGATCGCGAAATGGATTACGTATCATGTATTCACCTCCTGTATACCGCTTATTATAATACAAATCTCATGGAAAATGCCACCATATTGTAAAAGAAATAAATTTTGTTATAATGGTACATGAAGGAGTTGATATTATATGCTTCGCACCGAAACAAGAAGTATTCGTGTTCGTGATCTTATGATAGGAGGTAACGAGCATGTTGTGATACAAAGTATGTGCAATACACGTACCAAGGATATTGAAAAAACGGTTGCGCAAATCTTACAATTAGAAGCTTGCGGCTGTGAATTGGTACGCATGGCTATCATTGATGAAGAGGATGCAAAAGCAATCAGAGAAATTCGTAACCGCACCCATATTCCTCTTGTCGCTGATATTCATTATGATTATCGCCTAGCGATAGCTGCAGTAGAAAATGGAATTGACAAAATTCGTTTAAACCCTGGAAACATTGGATCGAAAGAAAATGTACAAGCAGTGGTAAGTGTTTGCAAGCAACATCATATTCCTATCCGAATTGGCATAAATAGTGGCTCTTTAGAAAAAGACATCCATGAAAAATATGGCAAACCGACAGCTGCAGGCATGATGGAAAGTGCTAAACGCCATGTAGCAATTTTAGAAGAGTTGGATTTTCATGATATTTGTCTGTCTTTTAAATCAAGTGATCCCTTATTATGTATTGAGGCATATCGCTTAGCAAGTAATACCTTCCCTTATCCATTACATTTAGGGGTTACAGAAGCTGGTACTTTTATTGGTAGTGCTATTAAAAGCAGTATGGCATTAGGTACTTTATTGAATGAAGGCATTGGTGATACGATTCGTATCAGTGTAAATGGTGATCCAGTAAATGAAATCACAATTGTAAAGCAATTATTAAAATGCTGCGGGTTATTAAAAAATACACCAAATTTAATTGCCTGTCCTACTTGCGGTCGTACAGCATGGGATATGCAACCTGTTGTCAATGAGATAGAATCCTTTTTAACAACGATAGATTGTGATATAAATGTCGCTATCATGGGTTGTGCTGTAAATGGTCCTGGAGAAGCTAAACATGCAGATATCGCGATTGCCGGTGGCAAACAAGAAGGATTGTTAATAAAAAAAGGCGTTGTCATTGAAAAACTTCCACAGGATAAAATAGTGGAACGCTTAAAGCAGGAAATCCGATCATTTGCTGCAGAACCCAAAAAAGATAATTGATATTCAAAAAAGTAGGCATTCCATTAGGATTTACCTACTTTTTTCTTATCATTTTCAATAGTTGGAACTAAGATCTAACGTATGCTGAACTATTATCATTTTTTACTTAATAAACACATAGTCTTATCTAAAAATAGCAAATGCATTACACAACTTCATTTTTTAACTTGTCCAATAAATTCGCATCAAAAACACCTTGTTTTAACATTGCGATTTCATGCTTATATGGTGCATGTCCGTCCACATAAGGTGTTTCTAATATTTTAACGACATCTTGAATTCGCTTGTTATGTACGATTGCATGCAGCTTATCATAGCCAATTTCGCCAAAGCCAATATTCGCATGACGATCCTTACGAGCACCTTGAATATTTTTTGAATCATTAACATGTACACATGCTAAACGATCTATCCCAATGATCGCATCAAATTCATTCAAAAGAAGATCAAAATCACTTAAATCAAATCCTGCATCATGCAAATGACAAGTATCCATACAAACCTTGATATTTTCAGGATGTTTCACATGATCAATGATGTAGCGAATATGCTGAAAATTATAGCCAAGTTCGCTACCTTTCCCTGCCATCGTCTCGATTGCTATCTCTACATCACCAATCTGTTTCATAGCTAGATCTAATCCATCTACGATCTTAGCAAGTCCAGCATCTTCGCCGGCCTTTACATGACTGCCTGGATGTAAGACCAAAATGCTTGCTTCTAATTGTTTGACACGTTCAATTTCCTTTGCCAAGAAATCAACACCGAGTTCAAATGTTTCTGCTTTCGCACAATTTGCTAAATTGATGATATATGGTGCATGTACGATCATGCTGCTTTTTTCTATATCATGTAACTTCATGATCTCATGTGCTTCTTTTATGCGCAGTTCTTCCATTGGCTTTCTGCGTGTATTTTGAGGTGCACCTGTATATAACATAAATGCATTTGCACCATATGAAATAGCTTCTTTTACGGCTCCTAATACATATTCAGGAGCAGACATAGATACATGACTACCTATTTTCATTCGCTATTCCTCTTCTCTAACATCTTTTGTTTAGCACGTTCTTTCTTTTGACGCTGAATATCTTCTTGAATCATAGCACGTTTGGCTTTTCGTTTTAATTTTTCTACTTCCTGCTGACGCTTTTTCTTATAACCTGGCTTTACTTTTTTCTTCTTACGAGAAACAATCTTTGCAATTTCTTTCTCTAATGGGTCATCTTTGCGTACTTTCTTCTTATGCAAAGGTTCTAAATCGCACCACTGACCATTTTTTATGGTTTTATGATCAAAATGAATGCCTCGAACTTCTAACTGACGTATAGCAGTATCATCTTTTTTTTCATATAGTGCATAACAGATACCCTCATGTCCTGCTCTGCCAGTACGTCCGCTACGATGGATATAATAATCTAATTCTTTAGGAAACCCCATCGATATAACATGAGATATCCCTTCAATATCAATGCCACGAGCTGCAATATCGGTTGCCACTACATATGATTTTTGCAAATTGGACAAATCCTTCATCGCTTTCGTGCGCTCTCTTGGAGTTAAATCTCCATGCAATTCTATTACACCATAACCTGCATCTCGCATATTGCTTGCCACATTGGCAGCTTCACTTCGCGTATTAGCGAAGATTAAGCAAACATATGGGGTAAAAGAAGGTAAAATCTCTAATACTTTTTCAGCATATGTTTTATGCTGGACAGGCACTAAAATATGTTGGATCTTAGGATGAAATGCACTTTGTTCTTCAATTTGTACAGTTTGCGGATGATCCATATATTTCTTTAGAAACAAGCGCAGCTCCTGAGGAATCGTTGCTGAAAAACTCATCATCTGCAAGTCCTTGCGCATCTTCCCTGCAATCGCATCTACATCTTCCAAAAAGCCAAATTCTAAAGTCATATCAGCCTCATCCACCACCATGATATCTGCGGTATCCACGCGCAAGACCTGTTCGTTTAAAAACAAGTCCTTAATACGACCTGGAGTTCCTACAACAATATGTGGTTGAACTTTTAATTGTTCAATCATCCGGCTCTTTTCAATTCCGCCTGTAATTAAACGGATGACGAGTTTGGGATCCGCTTCACTCATCTTTTCACATCGCTGATAAATCTGTAAGGCTAATTCTCTGGTAGGTGCAGTGATTACCGCCTGCACACAAGGTTTACTGCTGTCTACTTTTTCCATAATAGGAATCAAAAAAGCGTGTGTCTTCCCTGTCCCTGTCGCTGAAATACCGATAATATCTTTTCCTTTACAAGCCATAGGGATTACCGCCTGTTGAATCGGTGTAGGTTCTATAAATTTTTCAAGTTCAATAAACATTTTTGTATGTTTTTGAAACATATAATCGCTATATTTACTCATGAATGCCCCTCCTTTTTTAAAAGCAGCTCTTCTATTATACATGAATCCTTTTTGTTGTAAATAAAAAACACTGTTTTTACTTCCTTATTATACCCGAAATTCTAGTATTTTCCTATCTTTTCACTCATAAAATACGGTATAATAACAACAGGAGGAACGCTTATGAAGGTAATAAAAGTCACTCCTCGCGGTTATTGTAAAGGTGTCACAAGAGCCATTGCTCTTGCTCGCAAAACAGCGATGGAGTATCCCGATAAAAACATTTATGTTTTAGGTATGTTAGTACATAACCGTTTTGTCATGCAGGCTTTAGATCAACTGCATATTCATACCATTGACGATAAAACGAAAACAAGATTAGCATTGCTGCAAGAGATACCATCTGGCAGTGTAGTTATTTTTACTGCTCATGGAGTTGCCCCAGCAGTAAAGCAAAAGGCCGCAGAACTTGGCTTAATTGGTATTGATGCCAGCTGTCCAGATGTTGTAAAGACACAAGCTATTGTACAAACAAAATTAGAAGAAGGATATGATGTGTTCTATATTGGAAAAGCTTTTCATCCAGAAGCTGAAGCTGTCATCTCATTAAGCCCAAAGGTTCATTTAATAACAAATATGGAAGATATTCAGCAGTTGCCTACGACAATGTCTAAGGTTTTTGTCACAAATCAAACAACAATGTCAATATTTGATATTGAAACATTATTTACCGC
Source organism: Eubacterium sp. 3_1_31 (assembly GCF_964249515.1). Lineage (NCBI taxonomy): Bacteria > Bacillati > Bacillota > Clostridia > Eubacteriales > Eubacteriaceae > Eubacterium > Eubacterium sp. 3_1_31. The sequence goes on along the minus strand of NZ_CAXUBY010000004.1, from coordinate 20,349 downwards.
GATTGCTCAAGCATATCCGCAAGCAGAGTTTTGTGAAGAAATCTGCAATGCTACAAGAATCCGTCAGCAGGCCATAGCTGAGCTTGATGCTGCTGAAATAGATGTCTTATATGTAGTTGGTGATAAACATTCCAATAACTCCAACCGCCTTGCTCAGATTGCAAAAGAGCAAGGGATCGCAAATGTTTTTCTTATTGATGATGTACACGATATCACTGATGAACAATTGGCTAACTGTAAAGCTGTAGCTATTACAGCAGGTGCTTCCACACCAACCTATCTGACAAATCAGGTGATTCAGTATCTAAACAGCTATACACCAAAATTGGCGAAACCTATTACAGAGGTGGCCAAAATCTTGCAATAAGCTTAAAAAGATAAAGTACTCTATATGATAAATAGCCATCAGAATTTAACGTTTTGATTATTAAGACTGTATAATGATTGTAAAAAATCTGTGTTTCTAGCCTTATTTAGCCGGAAACACAGATTTTTTTGATTGCGCCAATTTATTTTTTATACGTTGTATATCCTGTTTTAAATCAGCATAGCCAACATGATGTGGCTGTAACTGCTTCAAAATATTTTCTTTCTTTTCAAGAACATACATCCAATATTCTGTAAACAAAGGATGTTGATCTAAAAAAACACCAAACAAAATCTCATCTTCAGTTAATGTTTGCTCACCGCTATGTACCGATAATATTTGATAATAGTGCTGTTCATGCACCAGATCCTCACCATCAATCACAAAATGATGCTCATTCAGCCATCGTCTTAAATCATCGACATGATTATTCGATTGTAAAACAAGTTGTGTACAATGATGTGCTTTTTCTATGTCCTGTGCCAGTATGGAAGTAATACTTTCCCACCCCATACCAGCGATCGTAATACAAGTAATATCATCCGCCACATTCTGTAGACCATCACTTAATACGGTATGGATTCGATCTTCAAGATGCACTTCTTTAATTGCCTTTGCACCCCGCTGCAATGGTCCTATATGAATATCACAGGCATAAGCTTTTTCGCACTTCCCACTTTGCATCAATGCTATTGGAAGCATAGCATGATCACATCCGATATCCGCTAAAATGCAAGGGCTATTTACCATATCGTAAATAGCCTTTAATCGTTTACTTAATTTCATCTTAAGGTTTATCAACAAAATCCTTTAAACGTTTTGAACGGGTTGGATGTTTTAGTTTACGTAATGCCTTTGCCTCAATTTGACGAATGCGTTCACGAGTAACATTAAATTCCTTGCCGACTTCTTCTAAAGTTCTTGTTCTTCCATCATATAATCCAAAACGCAGACGCATCACCTTTTCTTCACGTTCTGTCAATCCTTGTAATACGGTATTTATTTCATCCTTTAACAGCTGATTGTTCGCATATTCATCTGGTGATAAAGCCTCTTTATCTTCAATAAAATCACCCAAATGTGAATCGTCTTCTTCACCGATTGGTGTTTCTAAAGATACTGGTTCTAGAGCAATCTTCTGAATTTCACGTACTTTTTCAGGAGAAATGTTTTCCATTTTCGCTGCAATTTCTTCTGCCGAAGGATCTCTTCCTAAATCTTGCACCAATTGACGCTGAATACGTGTCAATTTGTTAATGGTTTCAACCATATGTACAGGAATACGGATTGTTCTCGCCTGATCCGCTATGGCACGGGTAATTGCCTGGCGAATCCACCATGTTGCGTATGTTGAGAATTTAAATCCCTTTGTATAATCAAATTTTTCTACTGCTTTAACAAGGCCCATATTTCCTTCTTGGATCAGATCCAAAAACAGCATGCCTCGGCCTACATACTTTTTAGCAATAGAAACAACCAGACGAAGATTGGCTGAAATTAATTTCTTCTTAGCCTCTTCATCTCCAGCCTGTATTCTTCTGGCAATTTCTGGCTCTTCTTTCGGATCCAGCAATTCTACACGACCAATTTCTTTCAAATACATTTTAACCGGATCATTAATCTTAGTATGAGAAGAATTGGCAAAAGATTGTTCTAAGCTTTCAATCTCTGCTGCTAAAGAGTCTTCCTCTTCATCTTCATCATCTAAAAAATCAATGTCGTCATCATCACCAACAAGAGCGTCGTCATCTAATAAGTCAACATCGTCTTCATCATCTTTGACAGCGATGCCGTTGTCGCTGAACCACTGCAACAATTCATCAAAGTCTGCATCACTCATATCTAAATGTTCAACCGCATCCATGATATCTTTTTGATACAGTACCTTATTGACCTGATATGCTTCCTGCAATTCATCTTTGATTTCATCTAATGTCTTATATTCCTGCAGCTGTGCTTTGGCTTTCGTTTTTTTCATATCTCTACTTCCTTCCTTGGCAGAGCCGTTCTCCGCGTTCTTTGATAAGTTGGTTTTTCTCACCTGCTAGCTTGGCTTTTTCCATAGGATCATTCACTGTTTTGATTTTTTCATTCAGCATTTGGATCTTATCATCAAGGAAACAGTCCTTAACCTTTTCTACCGCTTCTTTCAATACTTCCATATCTACCTCTTCTCTTGCTAGCTCCCAATCTGCTATATCAAGTGCTAACGTCTTGACCGTTTCTTCTTTGATGGTATCTAACAAATCAGCGATTTCCATGAGCGTATGCGTGCGATAATAATCGATGATATAGATTGCAAGCTTATTACAAGTATCATCCTTCAAAAAACCTAATTCTTCTTTATAGTAGTTGCTGGCAGAAATACCACTTAACATCTGCGAGAGTATTTCGTATTCGGCATGACTTCGTCCACTTTTGGGAAAAGTCAAAAAACTTCGTTTTCCAAATGTTTCTTTTTTCTGAATCTGTCGTTCATTTATAGCAGTATTTTTTTCCTGCATATCAAAATCAGTCAGTTCACGAAGTCGGATATAATAGCTTTCTTTTTCAAAGTCATCCTGCAGATGCTTTATGGCATCAGCCATTTCCATTGCAAATTCTTTTTTCTGTGAATAATTATCTAAGTTATATCTTGTTAATAGGTATTCAAACAGAAAGTCTATCCAAGATAAGGTACGTGAAGAGAGAGCGATCAGTTCATCTTTACCATAAGCATCAATGATCTCATCCGGATCCAATCCATACCGATTATCGACGATTTCAAATGCAATTTGTTCCTGAACGGCCATCTTCCCAAACTTATAAGTTGCATTTTTTCCTGCCATATCCCCATCATAACAAACAACGATAGGAACATGAAGCATCTTTAATAATTGCAATTGTGTTTTGGTGATCGCTGTTCCTAAAGTAGCAAGCGCATTATGCAATCCAACCTTTTCAAATGCTAAAACATCCATTGCACCTTCAACCAAGAAGACCTTTTTGGCTTTTCTTGCTTCTGGTTTCGCCCGATGATAGTTAAAGATTAAATCCCCTTTTTTATAAACATCAGTTTCTGTTGTATTTATGTATTTCGCCTCGTCACTTTCTTTTATGCGGCGGGCTGTAAATCCAACAGGATGACCATCTGCATCATGAATTGGGATCATGATACGATTCGCAAACACATCTTTCATCCCCATAGAACTCATACGGGCAAGACCGGCAGCTAAAATGTCACTATCCGGTATTTTTTTTGCATGAAGGAAACGATATAATGCATCTTCTTCAGGATTATACCCAATTGCAAAGGTTTTGATAATCGCGTCAGTAAGATTACGTTTGTATAAGTATTCTTTTACATGACGAGCATCTAAAGTATCTAATTGATAGTGCGTATATTCAATTGTTTCTTGATTTGCCTTATATAAGGCAGCTAAATGAGGGTCGATTTTTTTGACAGGAAGAGCCAAAGAATGCTCAATGGGTACTCCGGCATACTCTGCCACTTTATAGACTGCCTCAATAAAAGAAATTTTTTCATACTTTTGGATAAAACCAAAGACATTGCCGCCTGTCCCACATACAAAGCATTTAAAAATCTGTTTATCCGCATTTACTGACATGGATGGGTCATGATCATCATGAAAAGGGCACTGAGCAACATAATTACGCCCTTTTCGTGTTAAAGGAACATAGCGTCCTACGACATCAACAATGTCAGCTTTGGCGCGAATCTGATTAATTTCCTGCTCACTTAATCGAGCCATGCGCTACACCACACTTTTCGCTTATAGTTTGATACGTTCTTCAATATATGATACTAAATCATTCAGATTTACACGTTCTTGTTTCATTGTATCACGTTCACGTACGGTTACACAGTTATCTTGTTCTGTTTCAAAATCCACTGTGATACAGAATGGTGTACCGATTGCATCATTACGACGATAGCGTTTTCCGATACTTCCTGCATCATCATAATCACAATTTGCAACAGGCGCCAACATCTGGAATACTTCCATACCTTTTTCGCTTAATTTCTTTGACAATGGTGTAATACATGCCTTAATCGGCGCAAGGAAAGGATGCAAATGCATAACGATACGCGTATCATTTTCTAATTCTTCTTCATCATAAGCATCACATAAAAAGGCTAACATCAAACGTTCCACACCAACGGCTGGTTCCACACAATATGGCAAATATTTTTCATTCGTTGTAGGATCTAAATATTCTAATGATTTTTTACTTGCTTCTTGATGCTGTTTTAAATCATAATCTGTACGGTCTGCGATTCCCCATAACTCACCCCAACCAATTTGAGAGTGAAAGTTATATTCAATATCACAAGTACCCTTGCTATAGAAAGCAAGTTCTTCCGGTGTATGATCACGGAAACGCAAATGCTCAGGATCTACCCCTAAATCTGTCAAAAATTTCATACAGTAGTTTTTATAATATTCATACCATTCTAAATCTGTTCCCGGCTGACAGAAGAATTCCAACTCCATTTGTTCAAATTCACGGGTGCGGAAGATAAAGTTACCTGGCGTTATCTCATTACGGAAGCTCTTACCGATCTGACCAATACCAAACGGCAGTTTTTTACGCATAGAACGCTGAACATTTTTAAAATTGACAAACATTCCCTGCGCTGTTTCCGGACGTAAATAGATGGTATTTTTACTATCTTCCAAAATACCTTGAAAAGTCTTAAACATCAAGTTGAACTGACGAATATCAGTAAAGTTGTGCTTACCACATTTCGGACAAGCTATATGATGTTCATTGATATACTCCATCATCGCTTCATTGCTCCATCCTTCGACACTGACTTCACCATTTGTTGCTTCTTCAATCAGCTGGTCAGCACGGAAACGTGATTTACATTCCTTGCAATCCATCAAAGGATCGCTAAATCCACCAACATGTCCACTGGCAACCCACACACTAGGATTCATCAAGATAGCGGATTGGATACCGACATTATATGGTGATTCCTGAATAAAACGGCGCCACCAGGCTTTTTTTATATTTTCTTTCAATTCCACACCTAACGGCCCAAAATCCCAGGTATTAGCCAAACCACCATAGATTTCACTACCCTGATAAACAAAACCACTGTTTTTCGCGTGGGCCACGACGGTGTCAAATAATTTTTCGCTGTTCATAGATACGCCCCTTTCAAAAAAAACACATCAGCTGATGATGCTTAGCGAACAATTAAAAATAGTTACAAGAATACACTATAATATAACACTTTTTAAAGGAAAATGTCAATGCGAATCGTGTGATTTTCCATGATGTTTGCGCATTTTGTTTGAGTTCTGCTTTCCTTTTGTCACCAATTCTTTTTCCACCTAGAAAACATTTGTTTACTTAAGATAAAAAAAGCCCTATTTCAGATTTCATCAAGCATTCACTATTACATTTTCACAAAAAAAATGAAGGATCAAATTAACTTGATCCCTAATTCTAATAATATTACAATAGCTATTCTTACATTGCTATGATCGTTTTTAAAAATTTTACACTTTTCAAAGATATTCCGGCGTATTCATAAAAAAATGCATACAAATCTTCAAAATTTTGATAGGTAAAAGCTTGATAGCTTTTCAAAATATCATAATGTTCCATATGCGCCTTACACAACAAACGAAATACTTTCAAATCTTCTTTAGAACGCATAGCATCCTGTTCCATACGGTAGCAGGAATGACATATGAAACCACCATCCCTTATGGAGATTGCATAAATTGCCTTTTGATTGCCACAGCGCACACAACCATCCACGTAAGGTTCAATACCATGCATACGATTCATGATTGCTTGAAATAAACATAAAATCCGTATTGGATGCGTTGTTTCTTGTAAGATATCCAAAACCGTTTGCACGACCTCAAATACATCTTCCTCAAATTTACTGGCATCTATACATTCACAAACATACGCAGCAATGCTTTGCTTTAATAGATCTTCTCGGATATGGCGATAGCCTTCGATAATTTCGGCATTACGTAATGTGTAAATACTGCGTGTTTCTTGTAAAGGCAACTGCATACGTACATGGGTGAACAATTGACATGCCGGAGCGTTTTTGCTTTTCACCTTTTGAATTCCCCTGGCATTCACATGCACAATGCCGCGTTTTCGACAAAGCACATGTAAGATAGCATCGTGTTCACGATATTCCTGATAACGAATGATGATGCCTTCTAACTCATCCTTCATGCGTATCCTCTAATTCTAAATAGCCGAATTGCTGCAATTTGTTACTGCGATTGCGCCAATTCTTTTCTACACGCACATATAATTCAAGTTCTACTTTTTTATGAAATTTCTCTTTCAATTCTTTTTGTGCAGCTAAGCGAATGCTGCGAATCATCGCCGCCTGTTTTCCTATCAAAATAGCTTTTTGCGATGTGCGTTCCACGACAATAAGAGCCTGTAAGAAAACAGCGGTAGCTGTTTCTTCTTTTCTTTCAATAACGACTGCTACGGAATGAGGAACTTCTTCATTAGTTTTATACAAAACCTTCTCACGAATGATTTCAGCTATCTGAAATTGTTCGCCGTGATCACTCACCATTTCATCTGGGAAAAATTTCGGTCCTTCTTCTAAATAACCCTTCGTGACTTCCAGTAAGTCATTCAGATTATCCTTTTGCAAAGCGCTGACGGGAAAAATTTCTGCAAACGTGTGACGTTCTTGCCATTGTTGCAGAGTACGAATTAGTTTTTCTTTGTCTAAAAGATCAATTTTATTTAAGATCAAAAAACATGGGATATGCGATTGTTTAATTTTTTCTAATAAAAATTCATCCCCACTGCCAAAGCTTTGTGTAGCATCCACGACCCAGAAATTAACATCAGCTTCTGCAATTGCTGTATAAGCATTACGATTTAATGTTTTCCCTAGCTCATGTTTAGGTTTATGGATTCCCGGCGTATCCGTAAAGATAAATTGCGCATCCTCTCTGGTCAGTATTCCACTAATATTGTTTCTGGTTGTTTGCGGTTTCGGGGTGGTAATGGCAATCTTCTCATTTAATAGTGCATTAAGCAGTGTGCTTTTACCAGCATTCGGACGTCCGATAATAGCGATAAATCCTGATTTATAACTCATGATAGATCCTCACTGTCAAAACTCATTGGCAATAATTCCGCAATCGTTGTCACCAATGTATCTTTTCCATTGCTTAAAACAATCGGTGTATCCTTTTCTAATAGCTCCACAAGTACCTGACGACAAGCTCCACAAGGCGTGCCGATCCGTTTACCATCGCTGACAATTGCTAAAGAAACAATATCCTGCTTGCGATAGCCTTGAGAATAAGCTGCAAATATTGCACTACGTTCAGCACAATTGCTTAAGCCATAGGATGCATTTTCAATATTGGCCCCTTGAATATATGTACCATCTTTTGTCTTTACACAAGCTCCTACATGATATTTTGAATATGGCGCATAGGCATTTTTCATCGCCGCGAATGCTTGCGTTAAAATATCATCATAACATTCCATAAATTTTACCTCCTATAATAATGATTCCTGAAATAGCTGCTGCTATGGATATTACCAATACAGCGGCAGCTGCATAGTCTTTGATTTTTTTGGCTTCCAATGAATATTCCGGTGAGATTTTGTCAGTAATGGTTTCTAATGCACTATTGATAAATTCAAAGGCAATCACCAGTGCGATCATAAGAATGATCACAAGCCATTCCCATACTGTTAAGTGCAAAAAGATACAGGCAATAAAAACAAATAAGCCTATCAGACATTGTAAAGCAATGCTGTGATCATGCCGAATACCATCAAACAATCCCGCAAACGCATAGCGGAATTTATTTATGAACTTTTTTAGGAACGATTGCATCTAATATCACATCCTGTAACGCAAACATTATTTTCTCATCATCTTTTTCCATATGATCATACCCTAACAGATGAAGCAGACCATGGGTAAACAAAAAACACACCTCTCTGCGCAACGAATGACCATATTCCGCTGCCTGATCTACCACTGCTTGAACATTTATGAAAATATCTCCTAATTCATCCAGGCCTTCCATCATTTCATAAGTATCATCTTCATCTTTTAGCGCAAAGCTGATAACATCCGTAGGACGGTCTATATGACGATACTCACGATTGATTTCATGAATCATTGCGGGGTCCACAAAAATGATAGAAGCGTTGTAATCTTGTGATAAAGATAATATCATTTTCGTCCGTTCGGCGATTGCTACAAAATCTTTTTTATAACGATTCCAGCGTTTCTCGCTGCTTTGATTGTTGATGATAACATTCATAAGAAACACACTCTCTTTCATACTGTTTTATTATAACATGGTTTATGATGCTCTTCCTATAAGTTTTTGCATTCTTTCATAGCAATCGAATGTTTTAAGGATAAAGATGGATATCACTAATATTAAATTCAACATTTCTTTTTCATTTGCGGTATCCATATGTAAGTATTGTGATACCATTTATGTAAAAGTTCTGTATACATCAGGTAAAAATTCTGTTAAAATAAGAGTGTTTCAGAAAGGTTTTGGGAGGTTTTCTTATGATACATACCGCAGCACAGACCCTGACCCTGTCCAGCATCAGCTGGGACTTCATTATCGGAGGATTGGCATTATTCCTTTTTGGAATCCAATTTATGGGTGACGGGCTAAAGAGTATCGCAGGAGAAAAATTAAGAGATTATATCGATAAGTACACAAACAAGCCATGGAAAGGGATCTTGGTCGGTACTATCATCACTGTATTTATTCAGTCAAGTTCAGCAACTAGCGCTATCGCAATCGGTTTTGTCCGAGCAGGCTTAATGAGCTTGGAGCAATCGGTTGGAATCATCATCGGGGCGAATATTGGTACGACCATCACGGCATTTCTGATTGGTTTAAAAGTTGAAACACTGGCATTATATTTTGTCTTCCTCGGTGTCTTAATCACATTGTTTGCAAAACGTAAAAAACAAACCTATATGGGACAGATTGTCTTAGGGTTTGGGTTATTGTTTTTTGGCCTTCGTCTAATGGGTGATGAATTGAGCAAATTGGGTGAGTTGGATTTCTTTGCAAATCTAGCTACCACCATGCAGGATCAACCAATTTTAGGATTCTTGTGTGGTATTGGAATGACTGCTGTTGTCCAATCCAGTAGTGCCGTTGTCGGCATCATTCAAAAGATTTATGATTCTGGTGCCTTGACATTGACGGCGGCTTTACCTTTTGTTTTTGGTAGTAACATAGGTACGACCATCACGGCTGTGTTTGCTTCAATCGGCGGCAGTATTTCTGCCAAACGAAGCGCTGCCGTTAATGTTTTATTTAATGTAGTTGGTTCTATCTTATTTATGTTCTTATTACATCCTTATGTAGATCTGATCACGAATTTGAGTACCACATATCATATTTCCCCAATGATGCAAATAGCGATGGCTCACATTTTGCGTACCTTAGTAATTTCCATTCTCGCCTACCCTTGCATCAATATCATGGTCAACATCATAAAGAAAGTGATTCCAGGAGAAGAAGAAAAAATCGAACTCAATCTGGATGTACTTGATCCAAAACTGGCCGCATCCTTGCCAGCTGGAGCTTTAGGTGTTAGTAAACAGGTTACCGTGAAAATGGGTGAACTAGCAGCTGATTGCATTCGCGCAAGTCAAGATTATTTTAATAAACAATCCGGCAAGTATTGCAATGCCTCTCGACAATATGAAGATGCCATCAATTCCCTGGATGCCAAGATTACAGATTATCTGGTAAATATTGCTCATAATAGTTTGAGTGAGCATGACACAGATGAATTCATTTCCAATCTGCAAGTCATTAAAAATATAGAACGTGTCGGTGATTTGACAATGAATTTAAATGAATTCTTTGAATTAACCTATGAGGATAAAGGAAACTTTACCGATGAGGCAATTCGTGATGTGAACGAAATGTATGCAACTGTTTTAGAGATGAATGAGATGGCCTTGGCTTATTTCACAAGTCGTGATGAGTCTTATTTGAAAATGTTGGATGATAAAGAAAATTATTTGGATCTTGTTGAAGAAAAAGCTCGCCAGCGTCACTTCAAGCGTATGGCTGGTGAAGTCTGTGGATCCGGTGTTGCGGCAAGTATTTATGTTGATATCCTTGGTACCCTAGAGCGTATTGGTGACCATATATGGAACATTGCAAAAGAAGATAATGAACCTATCCCAATGCACAAAACATTAGCCGAATAAGCTATTTAATTGTTTTATCATGATGAAGACCGCTTCAGTCAAGAAACGGTCTTTTTTACATACCTATTTTCAGAACCTTACCAATGCTATAGGCTTTTTTCTGATATTACTTCTATCATCCTTATCCGAAATCATAATGCTGCCCTTTTACCATATAAATGATATGTTCACAAATATTTTTTGTATGATCTCCAGCACGTTCGATATTTCTAAGCATGGCACTTATTTCAAATAGTTCTACTACCAGCGTTTCATTCGGATGTCGTAATAAATTCTGTTTCAGTTCCTCATACAGTTGGTTAATGCCTTCATCTTTTTTAGGAAGTTGAAAAGCTGCTTTTACATCACGTTGTTCATATGCCTTTAAAGTTTCTTTCAACATTTCAATAAAGCGTTTTTCCATTGCCGCCGCATATGCCATCACGTTTTCTTCTAATACTTCAGATTTAATTAAAAAAGCCGCAATATTTTTAGCATAATCTGCAATTCTCTCTAATTCACTGGCTATTTTTATATCTGCCACCACTTTGCGCAAGTCACTGGCAACCGGTGATAATAAAGCTAAAGAGCGCACGGATTGATCATTGATTTCTTCTTCTAAATGATTAATAAAATCATCTCCCTGCACTATATCCAGAGCAATTTCACGGCTTGGTTTTTCCAAAACACAAACAACTTTTTCATGCATTTGTACAACACTTTCTGCCATCCTTTTAACACTGTCTTCATTAACTTCTAGCTCTTTTTCAATTTTAACCATAATCTGACCTCCTATCCAAATCGTCCGGTGATATAATCTTCTGTACGTTTATCATCCGGCTGCTGAAAAAGTTTGCTTGTTTGATTATATTCAACAACTTCACCCAAAAGGAAAAATGCCGTTTCATCACTGATACGTGATGCTTGTTGCATAGAATGTGTTACAATGACAATCGTATAGTCTTTTTTCAATTCTTCCATTAAATCTTCAATCTTGCTTGTCGCAATCGGATCTAAAGCACTGGTCGGTTCATCCATTAAAATAACTTCCGGTTCCATAGCGATTGCACGCGCAATACATAGACGCTGCTGCTGACCTCCGGACATTCCCAAAGCACTATCCTGTAAGCGATCTTTAACTTCTTCCCATAAGGCAGCTTTTTTTAACGATTGTGCAACAATATTATCCAAAATTTTTCTTTTTTTTATGCCCTGACAACGCGGACCGTAAGCAATGTTGTCATAAATGGACATAGGAAAAGGATTTGGTTTTTGAAAGACCATACCAACTTTTGTACGTAAGTCTACAACATTCATTGAAGCATCATAAATATCAACACCATCTAATGCAATACTCCCTTCAATGCGACAGCCTTCAATTACATCATTCATGCGATTTAAGCAGCGCAAAAAGGTTGATTTACCACAGCCACTGGGGCCAATCAATGCAGTGATATGATTTTTTCTTATCGTAAGATCCACATTTATCAATGCTTGTTTTTTTCCGTAATATAAGTTCAATTTCTCTACTTGAAATATCTGTTCATCCATGTCTTTTCTCCTATCTTTCCATATTCTGTACACATAAAACGATTTACCATCTTCAGGGTTTTCCATTGCTTCTTTTTCAATACCAGGCTTTATTGAAACGCCGGCTCATCAATTTCACCAAGAGATTTAACATGAATACAAACACCAAGATCACAATTGAAATCGCACAAGCTAATTCAAAATTGGGTTGCTCACTACTCATGATGTTATAAATATGTACCGCAAGTGAAGTACCTTGGGAGAGCAGCGTTGGACTATCGTTAACATAGGTTCCCATCGTATATATTAATGCGGCACTTTCTCCGATAACACGACCAATACTCAATAAAACACCACTCAAGATGCCGGGAACGGCACATGGCAACACAATTTTAAAAATTGTCTGACTTTGGTTAGCTCCTAATGATAAAGAAGCATCACGCAGTGTTTGCGGAACGATTGCTAATGCTTCTTCGCAAGAGCGAATGATGATTGGTAATAAAATAATGGCCATTGTCAAAGAACCTAATAAAACATTCGTTGTATCAGCTCCTGCTAATTTTGTTAATGGGAATAATACAGCGACGCCCATTAAACCAAAGATGATGCTCGGGACTCCTGTCAACATCTCAATAGCACTGCGAATCCCTGAAGTGATTTTATTCTTAGCCGCATATTCATGCAAATATATGGCTGCGCCGATTCCTAAAGGTAACGCAATCAATAAGCTGATTATAATGAGATACAATGTTGTAAGTAATGAGCCACGAATACCTCCTCCAGGTGTTTTGAAATAGATTTTATTAATTGAAACGGCATCTTGATCTAGCAATCTTGCTACTGTTTTCGCATCTTGTGAAACGATATTGCCAGCTAAGCGTGTAGTTCCCTGTGTTGTTTGATAGGATAAGTTTTCTAATAAATAGCCACTTTCAGCACTTATGGAAGGCTTATTTTGACGACTTTCATCCTTAAGATGAGCAAATGGGGAAGCATCATCTATTGCTTCTACAAGAACGATAGCCTCATTATTTTCATTTCTAGCATCAACGAATCCAACACCCCAACGTTCACTCCAATACATATCATCCGAGGCATCTTCAGGTGATTTATACGTACTGGGATGATTGTTTTTCTCCTGGATACTCGTCATGTAGTTTTTTGCCCAATAATCGCCTGTTAATAATTTCATTCCAAGCATACCACTACCTTTACTAAAGATGAATATGAAGATACTCAACAATAACAATACACATATTGCACTGGATGCATATGTAAGCATGTTCAATATACCATCCGTATAACGACGTTTATTTTTTTGATTGTGCATAGTTTCATTCATTTTAATTTCCCTACTTTCTTCTTTACTAGATTCAATATTAAATTTGATAGTAGTATAACCGCCATCAGTACCAATCCAGCAGAAAAACGTATATCATAATCTAAACCGGTCGTTTCTTTCAAACCGGCCAACATGGTCGTTGTTAAAGTACGGGTAGTATCAAACAAATGAAAGGTTGGGCCAAACATCTTATTCCCTGCGACCATTGCAACAGCTGTAGCTTCGCCAAAGGCTCTGCCAATACCTAAAATGGCGCCTGCGAAAATACCTGATTTCGCTGCTGTCAAAACAACCTTAAAATGCGTTTGTGTCGCTGTAGCTCCTAAGGCCAATGAACCAAGTTCTATTTCCTTATCGACAGAGCGAATTGCCGTAATACTTAAGGCTGTAATTGTAGGGAAAATCATAATTGCCAATAATAGAATAACAGCCAATAAAGAACTTCCCCCAGCTGTAACAAAACCGAAATTAGCAGCTAAGGAACTAACAAGCAAAGTGATCGTACCAGAAGCAAATACGCCATATACGACAGAAGGTATAGATGCTAGTAATTCGATAACAGAACTCAAAAGTACGGCAATACGCTTTGGCGCTATTTTTGCGATATAAAGAGCAGTGAGCACGGATATCGGAAAGGATAGCAGCATAGCCCCAAAAGCAGAAATGAGCGTATTAACGATAATAAATCCAACGCCGTAAATCCCCTGATCTTGGCGCCATGTCATACCAGTTATAAACGGAAGAAAATCAACACTGCCATACGTATAATTGGGAAGAAAAGGTGCTATGCCTTTGATACTGATAAATACGATGATCACTGCAATCGCGCTGGATGCTAAAAGTGCCATCATCAAAAAGAGTTTTTTCATCCTTTGATCTTTTCTTAATTTCTTTTGATTCTCTATTGTATTAATATACTGTTTTACATAACTCTTCATTTTTACCCTTCCTCTTATCATAGGAAAGAACAGCTCTTCATTTCCCTTTGAGCTGTCCTTTTCAAACACGAATTATTTTACATCTTCCCAATTCGTAGTTTCACCAGTAAAGATTGCTTTTAGCTGTGCCTGTGTCAAATTGGCAAAGTCGTTATTCTCTTTATTTACAACAGCCACAACAGCATCAATACAGTATTGTCCACTCTTCATAGCTTTTGATATATCACCATCTTCTTCCTTAAAGGCACGTGATGCAAAACCGATATCGCCACGATTTGCTCCATCTTTTTCTGCACCTAATACACGTTTTGTAGCATCTCCACTACCCGAATGATTCATAACAAATTGGAAATTACCTGCCATTGGTGAAAATTGTTCTAGTGCAGCTTTTAATGTCTTTTCCACAGAAGTGGAACCACATGTCGTAATGGTAATTTTTGAATTATCTTTTGTTACAACTGGATATTTTTTCGCTAGTTCATCCCAAGATTTTGCTTTGCTCATATCAACTTCACCGCCGTTTTTCGCGACAACTGCCATACCTTCGCTGGAATTTTTAAGATAATCCAAGAATGCCAGTACCAACTGTTCTTTATCTGCACTTCCAAAATCATTTTTGGCTCTTGTCACAAAGTTGAATGGTCGCTGCAGTTGATAAGAACCATCCAATACGGTTTCGCTGCTTGCTGTTACACCCTCAAATTGCAAAGCTTTGACATTGTTCTTGGCAAAGTCTGTAGATAGTGATGTATAACCGATACCGTTTTTATCAGCACCCACTTTCGCCGCCATATCATCGTTACTGGAAACCTCATTTGCCTGCTTTGTCAGCTTTCCTTCAAAGTCTATTCCTTTCTCAAAAGCTTCTCGAGTTCCACTTGATGCATCTCTTGTATACACCTTGATAGCACCTGTTACTTTTCCTGCATCATCACCTGTTGCATTTCCACAACCTGCTAATAATCCTAACACAACTAAACTTACAAATATTTTTTTCATCTTAACCTCCATCTAACCGTTTTTTTAACGGCAACATATTCCTCCTAGAATACGCTCTTATCTTAAACCATAAATATAAATAGACCATCAATGTCGTGTTAAGCATTTGTTAAATAATTGTGATAATTACACTCTTTATAAAAAAAGAAATCATTCGGGTAATCACTAATACATTGCTTATTACCTTTCCTGTTTTTCTTACCAGCTATATAGAATTTTCCAAAATTTCCTTGCCAAGTTTATGTGATAATGCTATAATATGACAGCAGTAAAAACATGTCGCGTTCGGCAAGCGGTTAAGCCACAGCCCTCTCAAGGCTGTACCACGGGTTCAAATCCCGTACGCGATACCATGATAAAAATAAGCCCGAGTCATCGAGCTTTTTTTATGCGTGTTTAAGTATGTCGCAAAAAAGACTATTTTGACAAAATCCAATTTACCAGATAGGGATTATGTGATTAAACCATGTATCGACAATTCTGATGCATGTTAAATCTGTTATCACAATTATTGTTTTATGATGTGTTCGTAAAACAATAAAGGCTAACATGAATAGATGATTTTGCATAAAGCGAAATCAAGATGATTCATAACTGCTTACGGAGCTATATATTATACCTCTATAAAAATAACAAAAAGACACGCTTATGTATGATCACTAGGAAAGAAACCGGTTTATTTATTTTCTAAACTTGAAGGTCTCTTCATAATGTAAGCGTGTCTTTTAATTTTTTAACTTTATCCGAAATAAGGTTCCTTTGCCATAGGTGCTTTCCACTTCTATGTTACCACCATGCGCCTCAATGATGGATCTGACAATCGGCAATCCTAAACCGCTACCACCACTTTGACGACTGCGTGCATCATCTACACGGTAAAAACGATCAAAGATTTTTTCCATATCCTTCTTTTGTATGCCGCATCCTTCATCCTCTACTTCAAGGATGTAATACGTAGTTTCCATACGGGTACGTAAGGTAATGGTACCGGAATCACTATATTTAATCGCATTGCTTAGCAAATTTAAGATTACCTGAAGCATTCTTTTAGGATCACAAAAGGCATATTCTAATGTCTGATAGTCCTTTTGAATGTTCAGTTGCTTTTTTTGCGCATTTTTCCATAAAGAATCGCATGCCTTATCAAATAAAGCACAAACATCACATTTTTCACGCTCTAAAATAACATTAGACAATGATAACCGTGATAACTGTAGCAAATCTTTGACTAAGACATCTAAACGTTGTACTTCCTTTGCCATCTGTGATAAAAACTCTTTTTCCGTGATGGGATCATCAAAATCATCACGGTTTAAGATTTCTACCATTCCTTTTAATACAGAAATAGGCGTTTTTAATTCATGAGAAGCATCAGCAATAAAACGTTTCTGCATCTTTTCCCCTTCCAATGTCTTCGATATATCTTGAAACAGTACCAAACAACCGCTATATTTACTTTTCGCCAATACCGGTATGCTGATAGCTTGAAATTCTACTCCATTGATATTTATGATCTTATCCATATCACGTTCCAAGATAAAAGCATCTTTAATAAATTCACGTACTCCATGAACAAAGGGATTATCTAAATAAGTTAAAGGCTCTAAATGACTCATGCATAACGATGCTATATTGTTATGCATGACAATGTTACCAAATTGATCAATCAGCAACATGGGAAAAGGAATACTTGAGACAATTGTCAATAACTGTTTATTTTTCAAATGTGCATCTTTAGCCGTAGAACGTATTTCCTCTTGTAATTCCTTATTTTCTTTGCTTTTTTTAGATTCATACTGCTGTTCATAAACCACTTCTACAATATATAATGAGATGGCCAATAATAACAAAATCACATATACATTCCATTGTGTCTCATACGCTAGCAAAGCATAGCTGCAAGTCAAAAGAATAAACCATGCATATTTAGGCAGTTTCATGCAATTCCTCCAGTAAATAGCCTACACCTCGACTGGATTTGATATGAACATTAGAACCTTGTAATTTTGTGCGCAATTTAAAGACATGTACATCAACGATGCGCGTATCCCCATCATAATCAAACCCCCAGATATCATTTAAGATGGCATCTCTTGATAAGACGATGTTTTTATTAGATACAAAGTACTCAAGCAAGTCAAACTCTTTTTTCGTCAACGTTAAAAGCTCATCTTTCAATAAAGCTTCACGTCGCTTTAAATTGATACGTAACTCTCCAATTTCCAAGTCTTTTTCCATTCGTTTGCTCTGACGTTTCATATGAGCATTTACTCTTGCTAATAATTCTCGTGGCGAAAATGGCTTTGTGACATAATCATCCACACCTTGATCAAATGCATAAAGTATATCGGTTTCATCATCTCTAGCTGTCAGCATGATCATCACGCTGTCTACATGCTGTATACGTAATTTCTGAACGATTTCGATACCGCTGACATGGGGTAACATCCAATCAATGATTAACACATCAAAAGGTTGCTTTAAAGCAATATCCAATGCTTCTTGTCCATCCCCACTTTCTACGATCGTGTGTCCAGCTTTGCGCAGATCATAAGAAATGATCTTACGAATATTTTCTTCATCTTCAATCAGTAAGACTTTTGCCATACCTTTCTTCCTCCTGTTCATAGCGTTCAATAATCTTTTGAACCAGTGGATTACGGACAACATCAAGACTTGTCAGTTCCACAAAGGAGATTCCTTCAATTCCTTCCAACAGCTGTTTTGCATTTAATAAACCACTGTCCTTTTTCTTAATCAAATCAATCTGAGTAACATCCCCTGTAATGACGATACGAGAATGAAACCCCATACGGGTAAGAAACATCTTCATCTGCGCTCTCGTCGTATTTTGTGCTTCATCTAAAATAATAAAAGCATTATCCAATGTACGACCACGCATATATGCTAATGGCGCGATTTCAATCACTTCTTTTTCTAACAATTTTTCTACTTGTTCCTGTCCTAAGGTATCATATAATGCATCATATAACGGGCGCAAATAAGGATCAACCTTTTCCTTTAAATCTCCTGGTAAAAACCCCAGATTCTCACCAGCTTCAACTGCTGGACGCGTTAAAATAATCTTTCGTATCTCACCCTTTTTTAACAGACTAGCTGCATATACAACAGCTAAATAGGTTTTACCCGTACCGGCTACACCACTGGCAAAAACTATTTCTGATTTACACATGCATTGAAATAAATAACGTTGACCAATCGTTTTTGGATAAATCAATTTTCCATTCACTGTTTTACCAATCGGTTTTTGATAGGTCAAAGAAAGTTCATGCAAACGATGCAATTTCGCCAAACGGCATACATATTCAATATCTCTAGGTTGTACATCTAAATGCTGTTCCATCATTTGAAAAATGGCCTTAATGATTTCCTCAATTGTCGCAAACGTTGTTTTATCATCGCATAAGACACTTAGCTGATTATTGCGCATAATCATTTCACAAGCAAAGGCTTTGCGTAAGATTTCCAAGTTTTGATCCTGGGCACCGCATAATTTCACGATCCATTCCATGGGATATTCTTCTAAAGCAATAGCATAATTTTGACTCATACAGACTCCTTTATTTTTATGGTGTTGTGATATCTTGTAGTAAGGTATAATGAATCACCATCTTTATTTTACCCATATCCTTGGAGAATTGCAAAATATTTTCCTTATGAATCTTATCATCTTTATGAAAATCTTGACTGACCTGTGCTCTGGCAGCCATTAACAGTTCAAAATATTGAAAAGCCTTCGGCATTTTCGTATCATCCATGCTTACTGTCACATCTCGCCATGTGTATGCGAAGACCCGCCCTTTTACATAAACTTCTTGATTTTTACTTTTACTATCAGCGATGACATTGCTGACAAGAACATCGCCTTTATGCACAAATTCATTTACTTTATGCACTTTATTTCCATGCTGTATATCAAAACGAGCAATGACGCCATCTTGTTTGGCAATGAGTTCACGATGATGCAACGTTTCCAAAGTGGCGAATTCTTTAGGTGTATACGTGATGATATAACGGCTGCCTCGCTTTTCTATTTCCAACCAAGCAATTTCATTCTCTAGTTTCTTTTTTAAAGCTTCCTTTAATTTATTTTCATCTTGATGATGAAATGGTGTCGTATATCCCATCTGTTTTAATGTTTTTTGAATCAATATGCGACTCTCGTCTTTTTCTCCCTTGATTGTTACCTCAAAGATAGTAGAACTGAGCCCATACCAAATAAGAATGGCTGCTACCACACTCAAAAGACGTGCTGGTTTTACCATACTGCGTAACAAATACCCTAACATCCCAGTCGTTGTCAAAAGAACAGCCTTCGGCAATAAGCGATAAATCGTATGCCGCTGTAAAACAGATGTGTAGAATTGAATTTCTCTTTGATGTATCGTAATGTCATATAGTTCAAGATTTCCTTGTTTACAAATATGCAAAAATGCACTTGCATCCATCTGTACTTTCCATTTATCAAGACCAAGTTTTTTTCTAGCTTTCATATTGGAATGTCAGTTCCAGGAAGCAACCTTCCAGGAGCAGTTCCTCCTTTTCCAATGCCAGCATATGCAACTTATCTCCTCTGATTGAAATTTCCATCTGCGGCATTCGAATCTTTATGAGAGTTTCACTGACCAAAAGTACCTCTTGATAATGTTCAATTGTCATCTGGTTTTTATCAATGGAAAGCATGTCGTCACCTCTATACAAGATACGTTTTTGCTTTTCTATTTATGACTGTTTCTCTTCCGCCTCCTTCACATCTTTATTATAAAGAAGAATAAAGAGAGGATTTGTTATAATTTTGTTAATTTTGTGATACGATGAGCTTACTACAAAAAAAACAGAAAGTTTTTCAGTTTGTTTGTAATAAATATCCACCAGCTTAGCTGGTGGTTTTTACGTAATCGCCCCAAGGGGCTCAGATTCAGGCTACGCTTACCAG